>CACXDY010000333.1 GCA_902766505.1 uncultured Prevotellaceae bacterium | reverse complement strand
GCTTTCTTGCGTACATCCTTGAAGGAGCCATTGCCTTCCATCTGGGGGTGAAGGACACCTTTCTCCAACTCCATCATCACCACCATGTAATTGGAGGGTGTCAGAGCCTCATTGGCAGAAGCGACCACAAGACCCTCTTCGAAATCAATGCTTCCCGGGAAGCCGAAAGCCCAAATCTTGGTGGAATCGGGAGAAAAACCATCGGGATGCCCCGCCAACTTTATCTCAATATCTGCTGATTCAGGACTTGGCTTCACGTCCTGGGCTAAAAACATGAAATTGAATCCATCGCTTTCAGTATAACTGCGCACAAGGCCGGTAACAGTATAGGAAACGATGTATGTGCGCTCTCCTGTATTGCCCAAACCCCAGCACAACTCATAACCACCGCTGCCTTTCGACACGATACCACAACGGTTGGCTTTTTGCTGACGGGAGCGGTTGACGTTCCAGCTGCCTTCATTGATATACTCCCTGCCCGTTTCGTCGGTCACGGAGAAATTCTTGATTTGGCTGCCGTTCAGATTGCCGATGACGATATAGCATTCTGTCCCCTCTCCATCGATGCTCATCTCCCTTTTTTCCAGAATATCAGCATCGCCATTGTCATGCAGGGTTACAAAAATCTGAAGATCATGCCACTGATTACTTGCCCATGCTCCCGAAACAAGGAACATGAGCAAGCCAAGCAGCAATAATCTTGGGTTACTTACCAAATGCTTCATCTAAATTGGGATAGTTTGACTTCTTCTCTTCATCAACAGTAAGATAAGCCTTCTCACGGAAATTGAGCATGGCAGCCACAAATGATGACGGCCACATACGAACCATGCGGTTCATCTTCGTAGCGGTATCATTATAGACCATACGGCTCATACGGACATTCTCCTCATAGGAATTCACGCTATCCATGGTCTTACTGAAAAGATCATTGGCCTTCAGGTCAGGATATGCCTCTCCGATAGCCATCAGCCTGCCCATTATCTGCGTGAGCTCGCCTTGTTGCTGCAAAGCTTCCTCTGCGGTGTCGATGGGTGCCTGACGACGGGCTGTAATAACTTTAATAAGGGTTTCCGACTCATGTTTTGAATACTGTGCAGCCGTCTTTGCAAGAGCAAGCAGCGCATCCCAACGTGAATTGAGTTGGACAGCTATCTGGCTCATGGCATTCTTACACAACTCATCCAGTGAGACAAGTTTACGCTGTGTATTGAAGATATATACAGCTATCAAAACGATTAAAAACAGTATGATTGCAATAATCACTACAAGTACAGTTACCATAGATTAAAATTTTTTATGTGAATAATGATAATAATGACTTTTGTGTCGCAAAAATAGGAAAAAAAAGGATTGCCTCCAAATATTTTTGACATTTTGGGACATGACTGGTTTTCCAACTATTGTTGTACCAATGTGGTTATGCTGCGTGGCGGCAGCAGCATCTTCCCTTTTCCATTGCCTACAGGTTTCAAGTTCTCACCTTCTACATCCGACGTACGGTAGAGTTTCCACTGCTGCTTCTTTCCATCGTCCGTGGTGACGTTAAATGCCTTCTCCTCTTGAGAATAGTTGATGACCACGACCACCCATCGGCCATCCTCATTGCGGTAAGCACTGGCCATCAAACCATATGGATTGTCCTCACCCGACATCTCATATCTGACGGCTCCAGGACGTACAAACCGGCTGTAATTACCCAAAGCCCACAACAATTTGGAGTCGCGGGCTGTTTGGCGACGGTCAAAGACACGGATTAATCCGTCTTTATAATTCCCGCCACAGGCCCGCCACCATGACCAGCTTTCCGCATTGGCATCCACCAAATCATGATGAATCACACGGGCCACATAAATCGCTGTCTTCATAGAGAAGTCGTAACCGCCACCACCGCCTATCTCCTGGTCGTTCTGCATGATGCACAACTCACTCTGCCAAAAGCGCACACCATAATGGTTAAGCGTATCACGTAATTGGCGACGTATGTTGCGCATATATGGCACAGGGGTGTTTGTCCAATAACTGTGGCCTAATATCAGCCGTGGAACGCCTGGCGTATCTCCCAAATAAGAAAAGATGCTGTCGGCCGAGAAAAAGGTCCTGATGGTATTGCCCCTCTCCCATGTCGTTTCGTAAATGCCCAACAAGCACCGCAAATCACTCGATTCGTTGACCAGCACTTGTGTGGTAAGTCCCCGTTGCTGCATTTCAAGAGCCGTAGCCTTGGCGATTCTCGCCGTCTCACGGTTGGTGGCAGGACTCCCTTCTTGTTTGGGACCTTGCCAGTTCCAATGCCCATCGGGTTCGTTGACAGGACAAATATAATCGAAATGTATGCCGTCGTGTTGTTCCAACCCCTCGACAGCAGTGGCCATAAACCGTGCGAAGTCATCATAACAATTATCCCGTAAGTTGAAGGTTCCACCACGGCCTGTATTTGTGGCTAACCCATTACAGGTGAAATAGACGGGAGGTGAGTTGAGAAAGGCCAGGAAATGGGGCACACCACGCTCTTTTGCCATGCGTAGGAATCGGCGTTGTCCCTTTTGCCGTGACCAGTCATAAGAACCATCTGGCTGCAAAAAACACTCCGTTCGGGTGGAGGGATTGATTTGTGCCGAGTCGCCCTGTTCTGCACTGCCTGCACCCAAATTGAAACGCCATAGGGAGAGTCCTATCCCCAACGGTTGTCCATGGGCATCCAATGACGTGGAAAACAACCAGTCGGCGATTTGCTCCTGGGCTTTCTCATCGTTCCACAAACCAATGTTCTGCATGGACCAGGCATCAGAAGCACCAAAATGACGAATGGTTTGTTGGGGCTCTTTCGTAAGTATTTGATATACACCATCCTCTTCCACCGTTGGCATCATGGATGGAAGAAGAAAAAAAGACAACAAGAGTCTCAACATATTAGAAAGGTCAATTCAAATTTGAAAAAAATTCCCAGATAATGATACCTGCTGTCACAGATACATTCATAGAGTGCTTCGTGCCGAACTGAGGTATCTCCAGACAATTGTCACAGGCATCCACCACTTCCTGATGAACACCCTTCACCTCATTGCCTAAAACAACGGCATAACGGCGGCCGGACTCCACAGCCAAATCCTGCAACAGGGTACTGCCTTCCACCTGTTCGACAGCGAAGACATGATAGCCTTGGTCATGAAGGTAGGACACGGCATCCACGGCAGAAGGGAAATACTGCCAGTCCACACTATCCTCTCCACCAAGAGCTGTCTTGTGTATTTCTGGATGAGGAGGACATGCCGTAATACCACAAAGGAGCACTTTTTCGACGCGGAAGGCATCGCACGTGCGGAACACACTGCCCACATTGTAAAGACTGCGCACATCGTCGAGCACCACCACCAATGGCAATTTCTCCGAGGCTTTGAACTCCTCCACCGTCAACCGGTGCATTTCTATGGTTCTAAGCTTGCGCATCTTCCTGGGTCTTATAGGCTAAGGCATAGGCTTTAATCCGTTTCACCATGGCAAGGAGACCATTGCTGCGGGTGGGACTAAGATGGTCGCTCAGTCCTATCTCCTCGATGAAATACAGGTCGGCATCCAAGATTTCCTGTGGTGTATGACCACTGAACACACGCAAGAGGAGTGCTATCAGACCTTTTACTATCAGTGCGTCACTTTCTGCGGAAAAATAGAGCAATCCGTCCTTGTAGTCCTCCACAATCCACACACGGCTCTGGCAACCTTCTATCAGATTCTCCTCTGTCTTATACTGATTGTCCAAAAGAGGCATCTCATTGCCCAAATCGATGAGCAACTGATATTTGTCCATCCAATCGGTGAAATCCGAGAATTCCTCAATCACCTCATTCTGCAATTCATCTATTGTCATTTGTCTTTGTTTTTGATTCAACCTTCATCTTTCACCAACTTGAACAACTTGTCACTTGGTCGGACTTTGGATGGAACGGGAATGGAGACGTGCTGACCTTTCAATGCTGTCTCCACGGGTTGCAAGTCATAACGTATCTCTGTGGCATCGAGATACATGACTCCGGTCGTCGGTCCCGTGACAAGCAAATGGTCTCCCACACTGAATTCGGCTGCATCACAGGTAAACTCTGCCACACCAAGACGGGAGTAATATTTCACCCCCCGACCTACATACACTTTCCGGAGTGTGGCGTTGCTGCCATAATGGCTGTTCCATTCTCCCAACCGCTGCCCCAGATAATAACCATCCCAGAAACCACGGTTGAACACAGTAGCCAACTGCCTGTCCCATTCATCCTTGCGCTCCTCACTAAAAGTGCCTTCTATCACACTGGCAATAGCCTCCTTATAGCATCTCACCACCGTATAGACATATTCCGGACCACGGGCACGACCCTCTATCTTGAAGACCCGTACTCCTGCCTTCATCAATTTGTCGATGAAACGGATGGTTTTCAAGTCCTTGGGACTCATCACATACTTATTGTCTATCTCCAGTTGTGTCCCCGTCTCATTGTCTGTCACCGTATACGAACGCCGGCAAATCTGCATGCACTCTCCACGGTTGGCCGAACGGTTGGCATTGTCAAGACTCAAATAACACTTTCCGCTGATAGCCATACAAAGCGCACCATGACAGAACATCTCTATGCGTACTGGCTTGCCATGAGGTCCACGAATGTCGTCCTCACCTATTTGCCTGTAGATATCGGCCACTTGATGGATGTTGAGTTCACGGGCGAGCACCACCACATCAGCAAATTGCGCATAAAACCGCAGGGCTTCGGCATTGCTGATATTCAGTTGGGTGGAGAGATGAACTTCCATGCCCACTTTCCTGCAATAGGTCATCACGGCCACATCGCTGGCAATGACGGCTGAGATGCCTGCCTCCAATGCAGCATCGATAATGGTGTGCATGGTCGATATATCCTCACCATAGATAATGGTGTTGACGGTGAGGTAAGTCTTGATGCCATGCTGCTGACACAACATGGCTATATCCCTTAAATCGGCCAGCGTAAACTCATTGGCCGAATGGGCACGCATGTTCAATTGACCGATGCCAAAATATACGGAGTCCGCTCCTGCCTGAATGGCAGCAGTGAGAGATTCACGCGACCCTACAGGGGCCATGATTTCAAACTCGGAGATGTCGTAGGCTGTCTGATGCTCCATGGTTGATAATTGTAGATAAGTTCTCTCCCCTACCCTATTGTCTTCTACTTGAATTTCTTCATCCATTTACCACCTACCATGCAGGCAATTCCCAAAATCACAAACGGTATGCTGAGCAACTGTCCCATATCAAGCGGCAGGGACGCCTCAAAATCCACCTGGTTGATTTTGGTAAACTCTATGAAGAAACGGGCTGTGAAAATCAATGCCAGACACAAGCCGAAAAAGAATCCTGTTCCCACTTTTTCAGGACGGCGACGGTAGATGAACCATCCCACAAAGAAAAACAGGAAATAGGCTATGGCCTCATACAGTTGACCAGGATGACGCGGTTCTTCACCCACCTTCTGGAAAATGAATGCCCAGGGTACATCGGTCACCTTGCCGATAATCTCTGAGTTCATCAGGTTTCCCAGTCGGATGAAACAGGCTGTGATAGGTGTGGCAATGGCTATGTTGTCGAGCACCTGCCATAGATTAAGGTGGGTCTTACGGAAATACAAAAAGAGGGCTATCATGAGTCCCAACGTACCACCATGTGATGCAAGTCCCTCATACCCAGTGAATTTCCATGACCCATCGGCCACCTTCCGTATCGGCAGGAACATCTCTATCACATGATTCATGCTGCTGAGGAAATAATCGGGCTCATAGAACAGACAGTGTCCTAAACGGCTACCTATCAGAATGCCTAAGAAACAGTAAATAAAGAGCGGGTCGAACAACTCGTCCTTGATTTTCTGCTCCCGGTACAACTTCCTGACAATGAGATAAGCCAAAAGAAGACCTATCAGCCAACACAATGAATACCATCGGATGGCAAAACTCCCCAGACTGAAGGCCACTTCAGAGGGATTCCATGTGATATATAACAATACGTTGCTCATGCTTAAACATTAAATCTGAAATGCATGATGTCACCATCCTGCACAACATAGTCCTTACCCTCAATGCCCAACTTTCCTGCTTCGCGGACAGCGGATTCCGAACCATATTGGATATAATCTTCATACTTAATCACCTCTGCACGGATAAAACCTTTCTCAAAATCGGTATGGATAACTCCCGCACATTGTGGTGCCTTCCAACCTTTATGATAGGTCCACGCCTTCACTTCCATCGGACCGGCAGTGATGAAGGTTTCCAAGTTGAGAAGGGAATAGGCTTTCTTGGTCAGACGGTTGACACCACTTTCCTCCAAACCCAACTCATCCAAAAACATCTTCTTATCCTCATAACTGTCAAAACTGGCAATATCCTCCTCTGTCTTCGCGGCTATCACCAAGACCTCGGCACCCTCCTCACGGGCCACCGCCTCTATACGACGCGAATACTCATTGCCATCACGGGCGGCAGACTCATCCACATTGCAGACATAAAGCACCGGCTTGGCAGTAAGCAGGAAAAGGTCGTGGGCGGCCTGCTGCTCTTCCTTGGAGTCGAAACTTACCACACGGGCATTCTGACCCCGTTCCAGCACTGCCTTATAGGCCTCCAACACCTTCACCTCAACCCGTGCGTCCTTATTGCCCACCGAAGCGGCTTTCTGCTGCTTGGCAAGACGTGATTCTATGGTTTCCAAGTCCTTGAGTTGCAATTCCGTATCGATAATCTCCTTGTCGCGGATGGGGTCTATAGTGCCATCCACATGGGTAATATTATCATCATCGAAACAACGCAACACATGAATAATGGCATCTGTCTCACGGATATTGCCCAAAAACTTATTGCCCAGTCCCTCTCCCTTGGAGGCACCTTTCACCAAACCGGCAATATCGACAATCTCGCATGTAGCCGGAACAATCCTTCCTGGATGTACCAACTCTGCCAGTCGGGTCAAACGCTCGTCAGGAACGGTGATGACACCTACATTGGGTTCGATGGTACAGAACGGGAAATTGGCTGCCTGTGCCTTGGCACTCGACAAACAGTTGAACAAAGTTGACTTTCCCACGTTGGGAAGCCCTACAATACCGCATTTTAAAGCCATTGCTTTTCTCTTTTATTGATGATTGATTGTTATTTGTGTGCAAAGTTAGTGCAAGCTGAGAGCAATGCAAAATAAAAAAACCATTTTTTTCGTTGGCAGTCAACACCTTGATGAAAAACCCTCTCCGTCAATGGGCTTCCAACCAATTGCTGCCCCACCCTGCGTCGGCTGTCAGGGGCACCTTTAATGGATAGGCCGACTGCATCTCATCGAGAACAATCCGCTCCACCATCTCTTTCTCTTCGGGATAGACACTGAAGTTCAATTCATCATGGACTTGCAGAATCATTTTCGAGCGCAACCCTTCTTTGATGAAACGGTCATGAATTCTAATCATGGCCACTTTGATGATATCGGCTGCCGAACCCTGTATGGGCGCATTGATGGCATTGCGCTCGGCAAATCCACGAACGGTGGCGTTACGGCTGTTGATATCCGGCAGGTAACGGCGACGATGGAAGAATGTCTCCACATAACCCTGTTCACGGGCAATCTGCTTACACGACTCCATATATTCCTTCACCCTGGGGAAGGTCTCAAAATACCCCTCTATGAGTTGACGGGCCTCCGCACGGTCAATCTCCAAGCGCTCGGAAAGACCAAACACGGTGATGCCATAGATAATGCCGAAATTAGCCCTTTTGGCTTTACGGCGCTGGTCGGCAGTCACATTTTCTATGCTTTCCTTATATATATTGGCGGCTGTGGCAGCATGGATATCATGACCTTCCTTGAAAGCCTGTATCATCTGCTCATCACCACTGAGATGTGCCATCACCCGCAACTCTATCTGACTGTAGTCAGCAGAGAAGAACAGACAGCCTTCCTCGGGGATGAATGCCTTTCGGATTTCCTTGCCATCCTCACCACGCACGGGAATATTCTGTAGGTTGGGGTCGCTGGATGAGAGTCTGCCCGTAGCCGTGATAGTCTGATTGAAGGAGGTATGTATGTGCCCTGTCCGAGGATTAATCAGAGTGGGCAACGTATCAATATAGGTACCCAACAACTTCTTCAGGCCACGGTGAGCAAGGATTTTCTCCACTATCTCATGTTTGCTGCGCAGCGTCTGCAACACCTCCTCCGAAGTGACATATTGTCCTGTCTTGGTCTTTTTGGGCTTATCAATGATTTTCAGCTTGTCGAAAAGCACCTCCCCTACCTGACGCGGAGAGGCAATGTTGAATTGCTCTCCAGCCAACTCATAGATGCTTTGCTCGAGGTCGTGAAGGCGGTTGGTAAAGGCCCGGGAGGTCTCTGCAAGAGAATTCTTGTCGATACAGACTCCTGTTCGTTCCATGTCGGCCAAAACTCTGACCAAAGGCATCTCTATATCGTGGAACAACTGTTCTGCACCCACCTCCCTCAATTTGGGCTCAAGCACGTTCTTCAGCTTCAAAGTCACATCGGCATCCTCGGCGGCATATTCATATACTTCCCTTGGATCAAGGTCACGCATGTTTTTCTGGCCTTTTCCCTTAGGACCTATCAGTTCGTCTATATGGATGGTTTTGTAGTGAAGATAAGTTTCAGCCATGTCATCCATATTATGACGAAGCTCTGGCTGAATGAGGTAATGGGCAACCATCGTGTCCCAAAGGGGTCCCTGGAGCGTGATGCCATAATTGGCGAGAACTTGCAGGTCGTACTTGATATTCTGTCCGATTTTCAAAATCCCGGCATTTTCATATAATGGACGGAAAATCTCCACTACCTCCTGAGCAGCCGACCGCTCTTCGGGAACAGGAACATAAAATGCCTCATTCTCACGGACACTGAAGCTTAATCCGACAAGAGAAGCCTCAATGGGAGAGGTGGAAGTGGTCTCTGTATCCAGACTTAAAAAATCTTTTGTCAATAAATAATCACATAATTTGACGATATCTTCCTTATTATCAACAAGTTTATAATCGGGATTGATGGTTTTTAGGCTCTCAAAACTCGAATTTTTTTCAATTTCCGCATCCTCGGTCGGAAAATCGCCAAATAAACTCAGTTGAACAGGGGCCGTTTTAACATTTTTTTGTGATTTTCCCAAAAATTTCTCTGCGAGCGCTCTGAACTCCAATTCCTGGAAAACTTGACTGAGTTTTGCCTCATCAGCAGGAACAAGGAGCAAATCGTCCAACTTCAAGGTGACGGGAACATCGGTTTTAATGGTTGCTAAAAATTTTGACATTTTTATGTCTTCCACATGTTCCTCCACTTTTTTCTTTAAAGCTCCCTTCAACTCATTTGTCCTGGATAGCAGATTCTCCACGGTGCCAAATTCGGTGATGAGTTTCACTGCTGTCTTCTCTCCTACCCCAGGACAACCTGGGAAATTATCGGCCGAGTCACCCATCAAGGCCAAAAGGTCAATCACCTGACCTGTATGCTCAATACCATACTTGGCATTGACCTCCTCTGGCCCCATCACTTCATATCCTCCGCCATGGCGGGGCCGGTAAATCTTCACGTTCGGAGCGACAAGTTGACCGTAATCTTTGTCTGGAGTCAACATATACGTATCGACCTCATATTGTCGGGATTGGGTGGCCAAGGTGCCAATGACATCATCTGCCTCATAGCCGTCCACCATCAAGACGGGAATGTGGAGAGCCTCCAGGATTTGCTTGATATAAGGAACTGAAAGCAGGATATCCTCGGGGGTTTTCTCACGCTGTGCCTTGTATTGCGGAAAGACTTCACTCCGGAAAGTAGGACCATGTGGGTCAAAAGCCACTCCCACATACTTGGGTTTTTCCTTGGAAATGATTTCATGAAGCGTATTGCAAAAACCCAAAATGGCTGATGTGTTCAGGCCCTTGGAATTGATGCGGGGATTCTTGATGAACGCATAATACGACCGGTAGATAATGGCGTAGGCATCGATAAGAAATAACTTGTCCATGAATTGAAGGATTTAAATGAAGTCAACTATGCGCTTACAAGGTGCTGTAAGCGGACACTGAGTCTGTTCACGAATAATAATGCTATTTTCGTGTAAAATTACTACTTTTTTTTGATTAATAAGAGAGAAAATGATTAATTTTGTCTCAAATTTATTGGCAATGGACTATCTCTCACTCATCAAAAAACCGATAGAATCAGAACTCAACGAGTTTGTCAGGCTATTTGAAGAGTCGCTCTCACATACGGATGGGCTGCTCTCCGACACATTGGATCATATCCGTAAACGTGGAGGGAAAAGGATGAGACCTATTCTCACGCTTCTCATAGCCAAAAACCTGGGCGACATCAACAATGTCACCCAACAGGCTGCCGTAGGTCTGGAATTGCTCCACACAGCGAGTCTCGTTCACGATGACGTAGTCGACGAGAGCGGAGAGCGCAGAGGACAACCTTCTGTCAATGCCTCTTTCAACAACAAAGTAGCTGTTTTGGTAGGTGATTATATTCTATCAACGGCTTTGTATTACGTTTCCCAAACCGGCAATACCGAGATTATCACAAGCTTGGCTCAACTGGGCCGCATTCTGTCAAGTGGTGAACTGCTGCAACTCAACAACATTACCAGCAATGGTATTTCTGAAGAAAAATACTATCAGATTATCGAGAAAAAAACAGCTTCTCTCTTCGCCACTTGTGCACAAAATGGTGCTCTTTCAGTAGGTGCCAATGCCAATGATGTGAAAGAAGCCTATGAGTTTGGCAGGTCAATAGGAATGATTTTCCAGATTAGGGACGACATTTTCGACTATTTCGACTCGAAAGAAATCGGTAAGCCCACAGGAAATGACATGGCAGAAGGAAAATTGACCTTACCAGTCATCTATGCATTGAAGAAAAACAACCTCAGTTCCATGCAAACGTTGGCATACAAAGTGAAAAATGGCACTATCAATCAGGATGAGATAGCCGTTTTGGTGGAATTTGCCAAGGAAAGCGGTGGCATCGACTATGCCGTCAAGAAGATGATGGATTTCAGTATCCAGGCGAAGAAGTATCTGGATTTTCACGTGAAACAATCTGAAATCCATGATGCGTTATCCAACTACCTGGAATTTGTCGCACAAAGAAAATGGTAATCTTTTAGCGAAAAAACGGATTTATTTCCATGATATCCAATAAAAAAAGCCTCCGAAAAGAGGCTTTTTTTTATGAAATAACCGAAGATTAGAAGAATTTGACCTCTTCGCCAGTCACCTCGCTGAGCAACATATTGGCCAGTCTACTCGTTCCCAGACGGAACCATTTATTGGTCAACCATTTCTCACCGAGAATTTCCTTGACAATCGTATAATAAATCAAGGCATCTGTCACCGTATTCAAGCCACCAGCAGGTTTGAAACCTATCTGAATACCTGTCTCGTCGTAATACTCCTTGATGGCCTGACACATGACATAGGCGGCCTCCGGTGTAGCGGCAGGACTCAGTTTTCCTGTAGATGTTTTGATGTAATCGGCACCTGAATACATGGATAGGATAGAGGCTATCTTGATGAGACGGGCTGATTTCAGACAACCTGTTTCCAAGATGACCTTCATGGCTTTGTCACCACATGCATTCTTCATCTCGCTGATATCATCGCAGACACCCTCATAATCGCCACACAGGAATTTTCCAACTGGCATGACGATGTCGATTTCGGTGGCTCCATCCTTCACAGCAAGAGCTGTCTCGGCTACTTTAACCTCTATCAGAGCCTGTGAGGAGGGGAAACTTCCCGAAACACATGCTATCTCCACACCATCTACATCCAATGTGTTGCTGACAGCAGCAGCAAAACAAGGATACACGCAAATGGTGGCCACATGTGGCAACTGTGGATAGGCATCGTCAAACTTGTTGACTTTTTCGGTGAAAGCAATGATACTTTGGTCGGAATCTGTAGTACTCAAGGAAGTCAATTCCACACTTCCCATGAGAAATTTCTTCACGTCAAGGGTATCATTCTCGGGTACTTTCTCGGAAATGATTCTCTTCACTTCTTCAGCTACGAAAGCATCGTCAATATCCAAGTTGTATTTGCTCAATACTTCCTCGTATTTGCTCTTTGGCTGAGCATTGTCCTTTTTTAATTCCATCATATATAGATTTTGGTTAGAAAATACTTATTTAAGCTTGTAATTTGGGGTTGGCAATGTGTCGGAGACTGTCCCGATTGGTCTTCTTTTCCATCGTTTTGCGGAATTCCTCCGTCAAATTCACGCCTGTCTGGTTGGCCAGACAGACAAGAACGAAGAGGACATCGGCCATTTCCTCTCCAAGATTCTCCTTTTCACCGGCCTTGAAACTCTGGTCACCATACTTTCTGGCCATCACGCGGGCCAATTCACCGACTTCCTCCGTAAGGCAAGCCATATTGGTCAGTTCAGAGAAATATCTCACTCCATATTCATGCACCCATTCATCAACGATGCGCTGCATTTTTCGGATGGAAATGTCATCTGGTCTCATATCATTCCTTGTTTTTCGTATCCACACAAATGGTCACAGGGCCATCGTTGACCAATGAAACCTGCATATCGGCTCCAAATTCTCCCTCGGCCACTTTTTGATGAGCCACCTCACTCATTCTTTTGCAGAAAGCCTGGTAGAGTGGGATAGAAATCTCATGACCGGCAGCCCTGAACCATGAGGGACGATTGCCTTTCTTATAGGAAGCATACAGCGTAAACTGGCTGATAACCATGATTTGTCCACAAACTTCCATGACAGACTTGTTCATCACACCATTCTCATCACTGAAAATGCGCATATTGACAATCTTGTTGGCCAACCATTCGATATCTTCTGGTGTATCTTCCTCACAAATACCCAACAATATCAGCAAACCGTTACCTATTGACGATTTGATTTGGCCACCGATCGACACAGATGCTTCCGTCACTCTTTGCAGGACTGCCCTCATAATTCCTCTATTTGGTTGTTTTTCCGACGAAAAAAAACGAGTTTTTCAAGCTTATGCGACAAAGATAATACAAAAACATGGATTCAACAAAAAGAAAACAGACTTTTTATCTTTCCTTCACAAACCCATTTATTTTATTCTGACAAAGGGTGGAAAAAAACATAGAGATTCTTTGCCTTAGAAGCACCAATGACAGGTGTCAACTCCTCAATTGTTGCTGTTTTTATCCGCTTGACGGTCTTGAACTGCTTAATCAATGCCTCACGGGTTTTCTCCCCGATGCCTTTGATATCGTCAAGCTGTGACTTCAATGCCCGCTTGCTGCGCTTATCACGATGGAAGGTTATTGCATAGCGGTGCACTTCGTCCTGAATCATGGTAAGAACATGGAATAGTTCGCTGTCGGCCCTCATTCCGATAACTACAGGAGGAAAGCCAAACAACAGTTCATTGGTGCGGTGACGGTCATCCTTGGCAAGGCCGGCAATGGGAATATCCAGATGCAACTCGTCCTCCACGACTTGTCTCACCACTTCCATCTGTCCCTTTCCGCCATCAGTGATGATGAGGTCGGGTAGGGGAGTGCCTTCCTCCACCATCCGTGAATAACGGCGTCCGACAACCTCCCTCATCGAGGAATAATCATCAGGACCTACCACCGTTTTAATATTGTATTTGCGGTAATCCTTTTTGCTGGGCTTCATTCCCTTGAAGACCACACAACCGGCCACGGCATCCGTTCCACTGATATTGGAGTTGTCAAAACACTCAATCTGATAGGGTAGTTTTTCCAACTTCAAAGCGGTCTGCAACTCTTTCATCAAACGCGTCTGACGCTGTTCGGGATTGAGTTTCTCATGCTGTTTCAACCGGTCTACTTTATATTGCCGGCCATTCATTTCCGACAACTCCAACAAATGCCGCTTGTCGCCCCTTTGCGGTATCACAAACGTCACACCTTCCAGACTCCAACCAATCTCAATGGGCACAATCACCTCCTTGGCCTGACTCTTAAACCGGGAACGGATTTCCGGTATAGCTAAGGACAGCAACTCCTCGTCGCTCTCCTGCAAACGACGCTTATACTCTATTGTGAAAGCCTGGTTGATGCTGCCGTTGGCCACATGGATATAGTTGATAAAAGCGACATTGTTGTGGTCATCATTCGTGATGCTGAATACATCAATATTGTGCAAGGTATGGCTGACCACCTCGCTACGGGCACAATAACCTTCTATCAACGCTATCTGGTTCTTCAGCATCTCAGCCTCCTCAAAACGGAGAGACTGTGCCAACTGCATCATTTCATCATACAGCAACCGCAAGACATCACGCGTGTTCCCCTTGAGAATCTCTCTTGCTTTCCGGATATTGTCCTGGTATTGCTCATAACTCTGCTTGCCGACACAAGGTGCATCGCAAAGATGGAGATGGTATTTCAGACAGGTCTTGTACTTACCCTCGGCTATCCGCTCCTGAGTCAAAGGCAAGTTGCAGGCACGTGGCTTGAACAGTTTTCTAATCAAGTCAAGCATCACCACCATCGAGGCAACGTTGCTGTAGGGACCATAATAAGTGCCTGATTTCCGGTTGATGTTTCTTGTCTTGAAAATGCGGGGATAGGGCTCGTTGGTGACACAAATGCTGGGGTAGGTCTTTCCATCCTTCAACAAAACATTGTAGCGGGGCTTGTATTTCTTGATGAGACTGTTCTCCAACAACAGGGCATCTTCCTCCGTCTTTACCACCGTATAGGAGATATCACGGATTTTGCTGACAAGCACACTGGTCTTGAAACGGTCCACTTCCTTCCGGAAATAGGAAGAGACCCGTTTCTTCAAACTCTTGGCCTTACCCACATAGATAATCACTCCCTGCTCGTCCCAGAACTGGTAACTGCCGGGTTGGTCGGGCATATTGGCCACGATGTTCTTGAGTTTGGTGTCAAGCAATTGCTTTTCGGTGCTGTCCATGATTCCTGTGTTTTTCATCCCCTTATTTCCGTTGAGCAGGGTAGGGGTGTTTCACGTGAAACTGCCCCAACCCGTCTCAACGAGCGGCCATCAGAAAGATGGCAAAATCAGATAGCCATCAGTGTGGTAATCTCCACATCATCGCCGATGGTGCGTCGTCCGTCCAGTCCCTCATTGACCAACTCTATCAGGAAGTTCATATAGGTCTTCCGCGGATTGAACTTTCTCACGAGGTTGAGCGCTGCCTTCATCGTACCGCCAGTGGCCAACAAATCGTCATGGAGCAGCACCACGTCGTCGGGTGTGATGGAGTCCTCGTGGATTTCTATCGTGTCCACACCATACTCCTTTGAGTAACTCTCCTGTACGGTCTTGGCGGGCAACTTACCTGGCTTGCGGCACAGGACGACACCGGCACCGAGACGGACGGCCAGGGCGGAGGCCATGACGAAGCCGCGGCTCTCGATTCCTACAATCTTGGTGATGCCTTTATCCTTGTAAATCTCGTAGAGTTCATCAAGCATAATCTTGAGGCATTCTGCATTTTTAAACAAAGTGGTCACATCTCTGAAGTTGATTCCCTTGACTGGAAAATCGGGAATGCAACGCAGGTTTTCAAGAAGGATTTTGTTGTTCATTGTATAGCTGTTTTATGTTAGTGTTTCACGTGAAACGAATGAAAATTATTTACATTTTTATCTTCCCATCAACACCAGCATGGCATTGATGTCACTGGGTGACACACCAGGAATCCTACTAGCCTGTGCCAGTGTCTCAGGATTGATGCGGCAGAGTTTCTGACGTGCCTCAATGGAAATCTGGTTCATGTTCATATAATCGAAATGCCCTTGGATACGGATATCCTCCAGCCGGTGCATTTTGTCTGCCACCACACGTTCACGGTCGATATACCCTTTGTACTTCATGAGCACCTCGGCTGCTTCACAGATTTCCTCCCTGCGGTTGTTCAGGTTCTCTACCGTCTGGCGTAAAGCCGGCACCATCTCCATCAGTGCCTCAAGGTTCACCTGTGGTCTGCCTAACAAATCGACAGCCTTGCAACCATAATGGAGTGGGGTAGTGCCCAACTGCTCAAGCATAGGATTCACATCCTTGGGATGGATGGAAGTTTTGTTGCAGATGTCCACCATTTGAGCGATGGCTGCCTTTTTCTCCATCCACCAGTCATAGCGTCCGCGGCTGGCAAGTCCCATCTCATACGACCGTTCTGTCAGTCGCGCATCAGCATCGTCCTGACGGAGAAGGATGCGGTATTCTGCACGGGAGGTAAACATGCGGTAGGGTTCGTCGACACCCTTGGTCACCAAATCGTCGATTAACACACCGATGTAACTCTCATCCCGACTCATCACAAAAGGTTCTCCTCCCGAACAATGGATAGCGGCATTGACACCAGCCACCAAACCCTGACCGGCTGCTTCCTCATAACCTGTGGTACCGTTGACCTGACCGGCCATGAACAAACCCTTCACCACTTTCGACTCCAGAGAATGCGAAAGTTGGGTGGGGTCGAAAAAGTCATATTCTATGGCGTAGCCTGGACGGTAGACACGCACATCCCGGAGTGCAGGGATTTGCCGAAGCGCCTCAATCTGTACATCCATCGGCATAGAGGAAGAAAAGCCATTGAGATACATCTCATTGGTATACTCCCCCTCTGGTTCCAAAAAAAGCATATGCTGTTCGCGCTCCGGGAATGTCACCAACTTGGTTTCTATCGACGGACAATACCTCGGACCAATGCTGTGGATTTGTCCGTTATACAAGGGGGAGTCCGCCAACCCACCTCTGAGCACTTCATGAACGGCAGGATTGGTATAGCAAATCCAACAAGTGAGTTGTTTGAGACAATGGTCGACCGGCATGAAACTGAATTGGTGGAAATCATGCTCTCCATCCTGCACCTCCATCTCGTCAAAATGCACCGACCGCTTGTCGATGCGGACAGGAGTGCCGGTTTTCATGCGGGCCGTACGGATACCGTGACGGGTGATGCTCTCCGTCAGACCCAGACAGGCTGGTTCGGCTATCCGACCTCCAGCCACCTTGCGGCGGCCTATGTGCATCAGTCCATTGAGGAACGTACCAGCTGTGATCACCACACTATGGGCCCTGATTTCAGCACCCCAGAGGGTAACGGCGCCTACCACCTCCCCATTCTCCACGAGGAGCTGCTCCACTTGGTCCTGCCAGATATCCAAACCGGGAACGGAGTCCAAGACCTCGCGCCACTTCCAAATAAATTTTCCACGGTCACATTGGGCACGGGGACTCCAGACGGCAGGACCCTTGGAACGGTTGAGCATGCGAAACTGAATGGCCGTGGCATCCGTCACCCTGCCCATCTCGCCACCCAACGCATCAATCTCACGGACAATCTGTCCCTTGGCGATACCACCAACTGCAGGATTGCAACTCATCTGCGCAATCTTGTTCATGTCCATAGTGACCAGCAGCGTGGAAGCACCCATGCGGGCAGAGGCAACAGCGGCCTCGCAACCGGCATGGCCACCACCCACTACCAATACATCGTAATGCATTTTGTATGACTTCATAACAACAGGGAGAAAATTTTCAAATGCTCTTTGATTCCGCAAAAGTAAGCATAATTATCCGATTTTTCATTAAAATAATTTGAATTATCATAAAAATATATTATTTTTGCCCAATGAAAGGCATTTGTCCATACTCATTCTTGGGGATATTTCAGCCTTATTAACCGACTTTCAACACACACTTCATTGTAAACAATATCAATACTATTTTTTAATAATTAAATTTCAATCATTTATGTGGTTAATCAATTCAACTATTGGTAGGAAGGTCGTGATGTCCGTCACGGGCATTGCACTCATCCTCTTCCTGACATTCCACTGCTGCATGAACGTGGCAGCATTATTCTCAGGAGAAGCCTACAACACCATCTGCGAACTGCTGGGTGCCAACTGGTACGCCGTAGTGGCTACATTGGGATTGGCAGCCTTGGCTGTGATTCACATTGTCTATGCTTTCATTCTCACGGCACAAAACAGACGTGCTCGTGGCAATGAGAGATATGCTGTGACCGACACACCCGCAAAGGTGGAATGGGCATCGCAGAACATGCTCGTGCTGGGTATCATCATCCTGCTCGGATTGTTGCTGCACCTGTTCAATTTCTGGTATCACATGATGTTTGCTGAACTCGTAGGCATGGAAGTGCTTCACTCACCAAGTGACGGCTTCGCATGGATTGTCGAAACCTTCAGCAATCCTATCTTCGTGGTACTTTATCTTATTTGGTTAGTCGCCATCTGGTTCCACCTCTCTCATGGATTCTGGAGTTCCATGCAGACTCTCGGGTGGAATGGAAAGACATGGTTCAAGCGGTGGAAAGTCATCGGCATTGTCTATGTCACCATCCTTATGGCATGCTTCGTTATCGTCGTGCTTGCCTTTGCCTTCAAATGCGCACCAAGCCTCTGCTGTTCCACTTTCTAAAACTACATCATCCATTCTATAATTTCGAATTATCATGACTAAGAAAATAGATTCAAGAATACCAGAAGGACCAGTAGCAGAGAAATGGACCAACTACAAGGCCCACCAGCGACTGGTGAATCCGAAAAACAAGCTGAAACTTGACGTCATCGTCGTAGGTACCGGACTGGCTGGTGCCAGCGCTGCCGCAAGTCTTGGCGAAATGGGATTCAATGTCATCAACCTCTGTATACAGGATTCTCCCCGCCGTGCTCACTCTATCGCCGCACAGGGAGGTATCAATGCCGCTAAATGTTATCAGAATGATGGCGACTCCGTCTACAGACTGTTCTATGACACCGTGAAAGGTGGTGACTACCGTGCCCGCGAGGCCAATGTCTACCGTCTGGCTGAAGTGTCCAACAACATTATCGACCAATGTGTGGCACAGGGTGTACCTTTCGCCCGTGAGTATGGTGGCATGCTGGCCAACCGCTCTTTCGGTGGCGCACAGGTGTCGCGTACTTTCTATGCTAAAGGTCAGACCGGCCAGCAGCTGCTGCTTGGTGCCTACTCATCACTGAGTGCCCAGGTACAGGCAGGAAAAGTCAAACTCTATACCCGTTATGAGATGGAAGACGTGGTGATTGTCGACGGCCGCGCCCGTGGTATCATCGCCAAGAACCTCGTCACAGGAAAACTGGAGCGCTTCTCCGCCAATGCCGTGGTAATCGCCACCGGTGGTTACGGCAATGCCTACTTCCTCTCCACCAACGCCATGGGATGCAACTGTACCGCTGCCGTACAATGCTACCGCAAGGGAGCTTATTTTGCCAACCCATCCTATGTACAGATTCACCCGACTTGTATCCCCGTACACGGCGACAAGCAGTCGAAGCTCACGCTGATGTCTGAGTCACTCCGTAACGACGGACGTATCTGGGTACCGAAGAAACTGGAGGATGCTAAGGCTCTGCAGGCTGGAACCAAGAAGGGTTCTGATATTCCTGAGGAAGATCGTGACTACTATCTCGAGCGCCGCTATCCTGCCTTCGGTAACCTCGTTCCTCGTGACGTGGCTTCACGTGCCGCTAAGGAGCGTTGCGACAAGGGCTATGGTGTTAACAATACCGGTCTGGCCGTATTCCTCGACTTCTCTGAGAGTATCGAGCGCCTGGGTATCGACATCGTGCTGCAGCGCTATGGTAACCTCTTCGATATGTATGAGGAGATCACCGACGTAAATCCTGGTGAGCTGGCTAACGAGATCAACGGCGTGAAGTACTACAACCCGATGATGATCTTCCCGGCTGTACACTATACCATGGGTGGTATCTGGGTTGACTATGAGCTGATGACCACTATCCCTGGTCTGTTTGCTATCGGTGAGTGTAACTTCTCTGATCACGGTGCTAAACGTCTGGGTGCTTCTGCTCTGATGAAGGGTCT
>CACXDY010000332.1 GCA_902766505.1 uncultured Prevotellaceae bacterium | reverse complement strand
TACGGGGGCTGGCATCACCGTCGACGACATTGTCAGTCAGCACCTGCCGCTGCCGGTACGCGATTACATGCCCGAGACTCTCGAGGAAAAACTGATTTGCTATGCCGATAAGTTCTTCTCCAAGTCTTCACCTCAAAGGGAGAAAACTTATGAACAGGCACAAAAAAGCCTCGCCAAATTCGGTGAGGCGGGAGTTCTCCGTTTCCAACAGTGGCACGAACTCTTCGGCTAACGAAAAGGAGCCAAACTTACCATAGTGGCAGCCTGGCTCCTCAAAAGTTAGGTTTTTGCCTCAGGGAAAACCCGTCGGCAAGAAATATAGTTAGAACAACTATATACTAAATAAGGTGTGGCAGATTAGCCATTCCTTTTGCTAAATCTTCATCCGTCAGCTTGTAATTGCGGAGGTCGCCATTGATAAACTGGTCATAGGCCGTCATGTCTATCAGACCATGTCCACTCAGGTTGAAGAGCAAGACTTTCTCTTCACCGGTTACTTTGCATTTCAGTGCCTCACGGATAGTGGCGGCAATGGCATGGTTGCTCTCAGGAGCAGGGATGATGCCCTCTGTGCGGCTGAACAGGATACCTGCCTCAAATGACTCCAATTGTGGGATGTCAACACCATGCATGTAACCGTCCTTGATGAGCTGACTCACGATGACGCCTGCACCATGATAGCGCAAACCGCCGGCATGGATGTTAGCGGGCTTGAACTCATGGCCAAGGGTATACATCGGAAGCAGTGGGGTATAACCGGCCTCGTCTCCGAAGTCATAGTCGAACACACCACGGGTAAGCTTGGGACAGCTGGCGGGCTCGGCAGCGATAAACTCTGTCTGGCGCTCGCCTGTGAAGTTGTGGCGCATGAAGGGGAAGGCTATGCCGCCGAAATTGGAACCACCGCCGAAACACGCAATCACCTTGTCGGGATACTCTCCTGCCATCTGCATCTGTAGCTCTGCCTCCAGACCGATAATGGACTGGTGGAGTGATACGTGGTTGAGCACCGAACCTAATGTGTACTTACAATTGGGGGTAGTAGTGGCCAGTTCCACTGCCTCGGAGATGGCTGTTCCCAACGAACCGGTATGGGTGGGGTCATGGGTGATGATATCCTTGCCGGCACGGGTTGACATCGAGGGTGAACCCTCCACAGTGGCACCAAACGTGCGCATGATGGACGAGCGGTAGGGCTTTTGTTGCATCGAGATTTTCACTTGATAGACAGCTGTCTCAAGACCGAACACCTTGGCGGCATAACTCAACGCTGCACCCCATTGTCCGGCACCTGTCTCAGTTGTCACATTGGTGATTCCCTCCTCCTTGCAATAGTAGCATTGAGGCAGTGCGGAGTTGATCTTGTGAGAACCTAAGGGGTTCACACTCTCGTTCTTGAAATAGATATGGGCTGGCGTGTCGAGTGCCTCTTCCAATGCATAGGCACGTACAAGCGGAGTGGCACGATAGTATTTGTACATTTCCAATACTGGTTCTGGGATGTCAATCCATGCGTGCTCTTGGTCGAGCTCCTGTTTTGAGCATTCCAGACTGAAAATGTGAGCCAGGTCTTCTGCCGTCAGAGGCTGATGGGTGGCAGGGTGAATAGGGGGCAGTGGCTTGTTGGGCATTTCTGCCTGAATGTTATACCACTTGGTTGGAATTTCACTCTCTTGGAGAATAAATCTTTTTTGTTTTGTCATAAAAATGGATGTGTTAGTGAAAATCTTTTGCAAATTTACATATTTTTGAATGAAACGGAAATGTTTCAGACATTTTCTTCAATCATGTTCTTTTTTTTATCTACTTTTGCATACAGATTGGATACGGTTGCGGGATGTCGTTTCTTCGCAACAAATATTCATGGATTTTTTTGTTTTAGTTAGGATCATTGAATGGAAGATAGTCTTCATTTAAATCTGGACAAATACGGCTGCCGACGTGATGCTTATGCCGAACTGGTTCCGCAAATCCGTTCGGTGGCGGAAGGCGAAACCCATGCCCTTGGGGTGTTGGCCAATGTGACAGCGATGTTAAGGGATACTTTTGGCGAGCGTTTCTTCTGGGTAGGTTTCTATTTCGTCGAGGGCGAGCAACTGTTGCTCGGACCGTTCCAAGGAACACCTGCCTGTATGAGCATCAAGCGGGGGAAAGGGGTCTGCGGCACTGCTTGGGAACAGGGCCGCACCATCATCGTGGATGATGTGGAGCTTTTCCCGGGCCATATTGCCTGCTCTTCGCTTTCCCGTTCCGAAATTGTTGTACCCGTAAAGGATAAAAAGGGGCATGTGCTGGCCGTACTCGACATCGACTCCACTCAGACAGCCGCTTTCGATGAGGAGGACCGGATAGGACTGGAAGCGGTGTGTGAAACCTTGGCCGATTTGACTGACTCTTTCGTGAAACACTGAAAAAATCATAATGATGATACTTGATATTCTATTAATTGTTCTCGGTGTCGTACTCGTCATTTGGGGAGCCGACCGCATGACTGATGGAGCTGTGTCGATAGCCCAACGTTTGCAAATTCCGGAAATTGTCATCGGACTCACCATCGTGGCCATGGGTACATCGATGCCCGAGTTCTGTGTTAGCCTCGTTTCCGCACTCAAGGGAACTTCCGACCTCGCTGTTGGTAATGTCTTGGGTAGCAATGTCTTCAACGAGTTGCTTATTGTTGGTGTGACAGCCATGCTGGCTCCCATGCTTCTTGCACGCTCTACTGTGTGGAAAGATATGCCATGGGCTGTGCTGGCTGCCCTCGCTCTTGGCGTTATGTGCCTCGACGGCCAAATCTCAAGGCTGGATGCCGCCATCCTGTTTGTGCTTTTTCTCGCTTTCATGGCCTATACACTCTACACGGCACGTAAGGGTAAAAACCAACCTGAAGAGGAAGAGGACGGACCGAAAAAAACGTACAAGCCGCTGGTCGCCGTCGGATTGGTATTGTTGGGATTGGCTTGCCTCATAGGGGGCTCCAATATCTTCGTCGACGCTGCCACCCGTGTTGCTGCGGCATTGGGCGTGTCCGATGCCGTCATCGGATTGACAATCGTCGCCGGTGGTACTTCTCTGCCGGAATTGGCTACCAGTGTGGTGGCTGCCCGGAAAGGAAAAAGTGCCATTGCCATTGGCAATGTCATAGGAAGCAACGTCTTCAATGTCTTGATGATTATCGGCGTTACAGGATTGGTCTGTCCCATGGACATCCAAGGCATCACCATTGTCGACCTGGTGGTGATGATGGGGGGTATGGTGATGCTGTGGCTGTTCTCCTATACCAAACTGAAAGTCGAGCGGTGGGAGGGCGCTGTGCTCACAGCTGTCTTTGCGGCTTATATGGGTTGGCTCCTCTCACAGGCAATATAACATCCAGCTGATGACGCAAAAAAACAGTTGTGACGTATGTTTTCTGCATAAAAATATCCGTTTTTGGGTGAAATGTGGTAATTTTGCACTTTATAACAATTATAACTCATTATAACCTATGTATAGGACAAATACTTGTGGAGAGTTGAGACTCTCCGACAATGGCCGCCAAGTGACGCTCGCCGGATGGGTGCAGCGCAGCCGTAAAATGGGTGGCATGACTTTTGTTGACCTGCGTGACCGCTACGGCATCACTCAGCTGGTGTTCAACGATGAGACTGACAGCGAACTCTGCGACCGTGCCAACAAACTCGGAAGGGAGTTTTGCATACAGGTGGAGGGAACCGTCAGTGAGCGTGAAAGCAAGAACCCCAAAATGCCGACCGGCGACATAGAAATCATAGCTTCCAAGCTCCGCGTGCTCAGCGAGAGCGCAACACCGCCTTTCACCATTGAGGACAATACCGATGGTGGGGATGATATCAGAATGCGGTATAGGTATCTTGACTTGAGGAGAAATACCGTCCGCAAGAATCTCGAACTGCGACACAAAATGACCATCGCCATCCGCAATTTCCTCGACGCACGTGACTTCATCGAGGTGGAGACGCCGATCCTCATCGGATCTACACCAGAGGGCGCACGCGAC
>CACXDY010000331.1 GCA_902766505.1 uncultured Prevotellaceae bacterium | reverse complement strand
TCCTGCTTGACACCCCAGCCATGCTCATAGAACTCACCGACACGGTAGTGAGCATAAGGCAGACCACATTCCTTGTATAGTTCGAAAGCCCGGCGCAGGTCTTTAGGGTATCCCTGACAACCCTTACGCAGGATGTCGGCGAGGTTGCTTCTGGCCAGGTCGTTGCCAAATTCGATGGCCTGCTCATACCAGAAGACAGCGGCGTTGATATCTGGTTTGACGCACACTCCGTCCTCGAAAAACGTCCCGATGCTGTTCATCAGGTCAGCGTCCATTTCCAGTTCTTCCAATCGGTCTTCCTTGACACATTCGAGGATGTGGATGACATCTTCCTTGTACCATCCCTTGTTCTCCGGATTGGAGGAATAGTCGAGTATGAAGTGTTGATAGTTGACAGGTATCTTGATGTTTTTTCCCTTTCCGAGGTCGATATTAGTCTTTTTCTGTTTTGGCATAGTAAATGGAATTAGTACGAGAGCAAAGTTATAGGAATGTTGCACCACATCGTGGTACAAGTAAGAAATAATGCGTTTATTTACTGATTTTCTGGCTTTTTATATCTGTCCAAGGCCGCTTGATGCCATTGTTGTATGTCGTTTGCCAACCATTCCGGAGAGATGACTTGCAGCCATTCCCCTTTGGACATGAGATAGCCCTTGAAGTCAGAAGTGGGCCTCATAGTCAGTTCGAAGTCAGTAAATTCCGCGGTATGGTAGATTTCCCTTTGCGAGTGATGCAATGGCAAGTCACGCATATAAAAAGGTTCATGTCCGTATGCCCGGAGCACAATCCGTGTTGGTTTGCTGCCGTCGCCCACGACCACTCCAAAACACTCCTCGAAAAATGCTGCAGCGTCGAAATCGGGGTCGATGGCAAATTTTGTCTCCTGCAGTTCCACCTGTTCAATCCGGTCGAGTGAGAAGATAGCAAATTTGTCTTCTTTCTTTTCTTCTCCTCCGGCATACGAAGGTCGCAAGACGGTGACCAGCACATACCACCGTCGACGGAACAGTTTCACGCAATAGGGAGCCACGGAAAACGAGTTGGCCGAAGCCGCCCCGTAACGCCGGTAAGTGATCATCATTCTCCGTCCTTCGCGCATTGCCCGGATAATCTGTTGAAGATGTTGGTCGCCCGAGGGGATGCTCTCCAGGAGGATACGGTCCTGGAGCCCCACATTCTCGTCGAGCATATTGCTCACACTGAGTGTCGAGAACATCCAGTTCTGTACAGAGTCCTCGTCGAGCACCTCCTTGTTGCTGATGTAGTATCTGTAGCCGTCCTTTCGGTCGCAGTCGATGATGACACCAAACATATCCATAATGGCATCGCGGTGCCGGTTGAAAGTAGTACGCGAGAATTCCACGCCGCCACTCTCCTCCTTGCGTCTCCATTTCTTGTTGATTTCCGCGAAAGTGATTCTCCCTGCCCGATTGATGGTCTCAATCAGCCAAATATATTCCTTGAACAAAGTAGGTATTTTCATAGCAATTTCGATTATTCATTGAGGGGCTGGATGACTTCAAATGCCTTCTCATGTTTAGCCACGACATCCCAGTGGCCACCTGCCCTACCCCGTCGTAAGTTATGGCACAGGTCATTGTATTTCACCCGGATAGCAAGTTTGTTGCCCGACTCTGCGATTCGTTTCACATAGTCTTCATATTTCTCACCTTCAGCATGAGTCAGGAGGCGGAGAGCATCCACAATTTCTTCATCCACACCCTCTTCCAACAAGTCATCGAAGGTATAATCGGAGTCCTCCACCACATCATGCAGAATACCGGCAATCATTTCTTGACGATTGCGACCCGCCAACCCCACAGTCATGGGATGCAGGATGACGGGCTTCCCATCTTTGTCTTTCTGTCCTTCATGCGCATTAATGGCTATGCGCAAAGCGTTTTCGATAGTAATCATATCTATAATATTGATTATGAGTTATGTTTGCTCCAGAAATTGTGTATCGCATTCAACCTATTTTATTGAACTCAGATACAAAGTTATCAAATTGTTGTACCAAAACGTGATACAAGCGAGAGAAAAATGTAATTTTTATTCATTTTTCCGAGCGCAGCAGCGGTTAACGTTTTCTGACTAAATAACGAAAAAAATCCTTTACTATTTGATTTTGGCTTTGGGGCAGCGGGAGGAGATGTAGTCGTAGACGAAGTCGAAGTCTTCTTTTGTAACATAGACGCGGTTTTTGCTGAAAGTTTCATTCACCATGATGGTATTCATCCGTCGGAGCGCTTTCACTTTTTTGACAACGGCAAAGTCGGTGCTCATCGACATGTGCGATGCCCCCAACATGCCGGAACCCACCACACCGGGCTTGCGCGAGAACAGTCCAACCATTGCAGTGAGGAACCCCACCCACTTGGCCACCTTTTTGGCTTTTGGTGCCTCTTCGTGCACCACACCTTTCTCGTCCATGATGAAGTGTACACTAAAGGTCCATCCCGACATGGCAGCATACAACAGGTAGCCTAAAATCCCGAGAACCGCAAAAATGGCGGCCATCAATCCCGTGATTTTCAGTACAAACCCCATATCTTTGAAACTCATATTGCCGGAGCATGCCTGAATGAGGAATAAAATGATTCCAAAAATGAAAATGGTCATACCCAACATTTTGAATACATCTATGAAAACCGACGGGTTTTTCAGCAAATTGAGGTCGTAAACCCAATGGTATTTTCCATCTTCATAGAGTTTCACGCGATTGTCGTAATTGATTACCGGCTTTGATTTATGGGTGATTTTTTTCTTGTCTGCCATGGTCTTTGGGGCTTTTACATTATTACTTTGCGAATATACCATTTTTTTCGGGATTAGACAAGGAAAAATCCATACAAATTGACCTTCAGTTGATTTTTGTTGCGACTCGGCCAAAAATGTGCAAGTACATTTTGGCCTTTCGCTTTACTTTTAGTATCTTCGCAGCAAATATTTGTATTATGAGAAAACTGACGACACGAGTACTACAGGCTGGGCTGGCTTGTATGCTATTTATGGTCTCGCTGCCATCACATGCGAGCAAGTTTATCGAACTGAAAGTGATTGACAAAGACTACCTGATGGTGCATTTCAGGGATGGAGAAGTGCATTACCGCGATAACGGAACAGGTCCCAGCGCCTATTTGGGACACTCCTTCGCCGAGGGCGATGACACACTCTTGGTGTTTGGCAACCGTCTCGATGTCAAAAACGCCCAGCAAGCATCGCTGTGGAAAATCAGTTCCGCGGACGACAAGGCTTTTGCCACTCAGCAGCCCAAAGCGGTTTGGCGGAAATCCAAGCCCATGAATACCGACAACCGGCTTGAGAGCGAACTCGACCACTGGCTTTTCCTGCAGTTGCCCCAGTCGATGAAACAAGGCCACACCTACACCGTCAGCATCCCCGGCAATATCGGGAGCGACCAGTCGCAGGCCAGCATCCGCTTCGACATATGGAATTGTCAGTCGGAAGCCATCCACGTCAATATCATCGGTTATATGCCCAGCGAGTCCGTCAAGTCGGCCGACCTCTATCAATGGTTGGGCGACGGCGGTCAGCGCGACTATCAAAGTTGGGAAGGCCGTAAAGTATATCTCTACGATGTGAAAAGCGGTAAGAAACAGCAGGTAGGCGCCGTGAAATTCTGGAAGAAAGCCGAAGAGTCAAAAAATGAAGCCGGCGGCAAGAACCTGGTGGGAACCGATGTGTGGAACATCGATTTCAAGTCAAACCGCCCGGGGCGTTACCGTTTGGTGGTAGAAGATGTGGGGTGCAGCATGGACTTCGACATCAACGACAATGTCTACTACGAGCCATACCGCTATTCCGTACGCGGCTATTACTACATGCGACTTGGCGAACCCATCGACCCAGAACACGTCACCCCCATTCCCCGTCAGCCGCAATTCATCCCGGAAATAGACCCAAAGGGATTTACCATCTACAAGACCGACCTGCAGCCCTGGCATCCCGTATGGCGTACACTCCGCGGTGATGTATGGGACGAGCCTCACTTCAAGCCCGCACTGCAGTCCGTTTTCTGGCAGCACCGTCTGCCAGGCAACCCCGTGGCTCTCGATGTCCGCGGCGGTCACTCCGATGCTTTCGACTGGGACCGCCATCTCGCGCATGTCGGCAACATCTACGACATGCTGCTGCCCTATCTGCTCACCCACGGCAGGCTGTCGGAAGACAAGACCGGCATCCGCGAAAGTGGCAATGGTATTCCCGACATCATCGACGAGGCCCGCAACGAGGTGGACTTTTTCCTGAGCATCCGCGATGGTGAAGGTTATTCCCAAGGCGTCACCAATCCCAGTTCGGAATGGACCATCATGTTCCAGGCGGGATGTACCACCATGGCCGCCTGGGCTAATGCTGCCAACTGTGCCGTACTTGCAGAGGCATTCCGTGTCCAGCAGAACGACTCCCTCAAGGAGTATTATACGAAAGAAGCCATCAAAGCATTCAGATACGCCAGCAAGCAGGAGAACCAACAACTCGACGACCGTCAGGATGTGGGCAGCATCAGCATGCGCGGACGCGATTTCCGCCAGTTGGCCGCCGCTTTCCTCTACAATGTGACAGGCGACACTGAATGGGAGAAAATCATGGTGGAGGAAAGTATGGTGAAGGACGGCAAGACACCGCTCTTCAACAAAGGCAGACAAGGCTATTACGTGTCGAACGTGACCAATCAGTTCAAGGCCGGCGAAGTGGGTTACTACCAGATATGGGCAGCAGCCGCCTATCTCACCTGTCCTCACCCCCGTCACTATGCCGAATACTACCAAAATCTGAAATCGAGTGTGAATTTCCATGCTGATGAATACAATGTGAACAACATGAACCTCCGTCCTTCCCGCCGTTCGGCCAACGACAGCCGCTGGCAGACGTCCGAGAACCTGCAGTTGGTGATGTTGGCCCACTACATCACCACCGACAAGGCCCGCCGCAGTCAGTTGGAACGGGCCATGTTCGCCGAGGCCGGCTGGGGATTAGGCCGCAACCCAGGTAACATTGTGGAGATGACCGTTCTG
>CACXDY010000330.1 GCA_902766505.1 uncultured Prevotellaceae bacterium | reverse complement strand
TACTTGGCTGCGCTCGTTATGGGGTTTTGTTCGCTGCTTCGCTCGTTTTGCTTTTTTACTTCGCTGCGCTCGTTTTTGGGTTTTTGCTGCGGCCTCCTTGGGGCTGAAAGTGGGTGGTTATTTGATGATGAACTTCTTTCCGGCGCTGATGTATACGCCTTTTTTCAATCCGGGTGACAGGGTTGAGCCTACCTTACGGCCCTGTAGGTCGTAGACGGCGGGATTGTCCGTTGCAATTGTATTGTTTTCCACTTGAGGTATGTCCATCGTGATATCACCCATATACTGGCCGATGAAGAAGATGGTGCCTGTGGAGCGCTCGCTGATGATGTAGAGGAATGGGCGGTTGGCGTGGAAATCCGCGAAATCGGGCATACCCGTCGGCTCTATACCAATTACCGTGACTGCGGCAGCCTCCGTGCCTTGTTCATTGACCTTGATTTTGGCTACTTGTTTCATCAACCCTATAAAAGTCGGTATGTTGCAAAAATCAGGGAAGTCGGCGAGGAAAGAATTGAAGGCGGTAGGCATGCCCAATGCAGACATGACAGGCTTCAGATTCAAGGATGTATAGGTCTCGAAGCGTGGCAATTTCAAGTCTACCAGCGCGCGGCTTCCATAGAATTGCCAATTCTGTCCGTCCATCTGGTCAAGCACATCGCCAATCGTCTTGTCCTGCTGCGGCAAGAAGACCGTCATCATATAGGCACCGTTGCCATAAGGCAGTTTGATGGCCTGATACAGGTCGTTTTCTGTATATTCGAACTCAGTACCGCCTAAGTTATGGTTACACGGGATATGCATCATAGGGACGACATCGCCACCGCCGAACGACTCTTCAGTCGTGTTGTCAGGGTCAAAAGGTGACATCCATGCCCCTTTGAAATAAAGGGCATTCAGCAAGTAGCTAACAGCATCTTTGTCGAAATCTTCCGGGGTGAGCACCTCCGGAATCATCCCTTCAGTATGGTCACTGCCCCACTGGTTGATGACATCGGGGGTGACACCATCATAGAAATCGCGAGATTCAGGCTGTGCGTCGTAGTATTCGTTGGCTTTTTGCACGAACGGCTCTTTCAGTTCGTAGCCCCAGTGCCGGTTCACGTAGATGGTGTTGGCTATCTCAGCCGCTGTTTCCTTGTCGAGTGTGGGTGCCTCGCTGAGCATCTTACGACAGAACTGGTTGATGCCATCGGCACCGACCTCACCAAAGCCAAGCACATCGCTGATTTCCTGTTGAGTCTGCCCGGCGGCTCCGTTGTTCATCATGCCCAATGCGTATGTAATGCTCAATGGCGACAAGAGAATGCTCTCCTCGCTGCGGGCTTCTTGGAAAAGTCGGAAAGCGAAATTGTTGTTATTCTTTACGAGTTGCCGCTCTTCCTCGGTGAGGTTGATGTCATGGCGCGGGTTTTCCAAAGGCTCACCCATATACTGGCCGATGAAGAAGATGGTGCCTGTGGAGCGTTCGCTGATGATGTAGAGGAATGGGCGGTCGGCAATAAACTCCGCATAATTTTGAGGTACTGCTTTGTCGCTCATCCCAATGACGGTGACGGCAGCCGCCTCCGTGCCCTTCTCATCGAGTTTCAGGTGGGCTTTCTGTTTCATCAAACTAATCCAACACGGGTCGGAATTTTCCTCGTTGTCACCGAAATAGCAGAAATCCCAGAAGCCATGACCATTGTATTCCTCAAAAGCATTCTCCATACCCAGAGATGCCATGACCTCTTTCAGATTTTGATCGGTGTCAGTCTCTATACGCGGTATTCCCAATGTCACGCCATAGTTTTTATATTCGTCAGCATTCCAGTTGCTGCCGTTCATGGCTGCCAACAGGTCGTCGAGTGTCCTTCCGTACTGGGGCAGGAAAAGCGTCATCTGGTAAGAACCATTGCCGTAGGGCAGTATGACAGATTGATATAAGTTGTTCTCCGCATAGAGGAACTCATTCATCTGGAACATCATCATAGCCGTGCGCCGGTTGTTGTCGAAAGACGCATAAACCGTATTATTTTCATCAAACGGACTGACCCATGCACCCTTGAAGCAGATGGCGTTGAGCAGGAAACTCACCAAGTTGGGGTCTTGCAGATTCTCCGGTTTCAGCAAGTCTTGAATCATTCCGTCGGTGTGGTCGGAAGCCCATTGGTTGATGATGCCCAGAGTAGCCTCGTCGCTGAAACTGAGAATGGCAGGTTCGGCGTCATAATAAGTAGCTGCCGCCTCCTTAAAAGCAGACTTCAGCGATATATCCTTTCTATCGCCATTGAAGAAGATGGTATTGGCAATAGCCATGCGCGTGTCCTCATCGAGTTGGGCACTCTCCGTCAGCATTTTTCGGCAGAAAGCGTTCATCGTGGCTACATCGGCATAGCCCGTCTGCCGTCCGCCAGACAAGACCTGACAGATTTCCTCCCGTGTGATGCCCTCAGCACCATTGTTCAGCATACCAAGGGCATAGGTGATGCTGAGAGGTGATATGACATGGTTTTCTGTGTCGCGCGTCTTGCGAAACAGGTTAAAGGCGAAGTCGCTGTTTTGCTCCACCAGCGCACGCTCTTCATCGGTCAACGTTATCGTCTTTGGCTCGCCGTCTTGAGCAAGAGACGTAGCGGCCATGAGGATGAACAATCCAATAAATGCAATCTTTTTCATAGCTTCTATCTTCATTATTTCATCTGCCAAGATAAGTTAGATGTTATCTGCAAATTTATGATTTTTCTATATATATAGACCGTTTAGTGACCATAAAACTGCATAAAAACAACGGCTTTAACATTTTTTAGCACTCTCCAATCAGTTAGTTATGTGCGAATTGTTAATTGACAAAAGCAATAAAAGCGGATAAGGCTCGTTTGATATATGATTAGACATAAAAATCCATCATCAGAAAATCAATTAAAAGAAGACATGACCATAAGAAGCAAGGCACCACTACGACTGGGATTGGCCGGTGGAGGAACAGACGTATCCCCTTATAGCGACCTGTACGGCGGACTGGTGCTCAATGCCACTATCAACCTCTTCGCCTATTGCACGATAGAGGAAACCGACGACCAACACATCAGCATCCACTCCTACGACACGGATGTTGTCGAAGCATACCCTTCAGCCAAGCATCTCGATATCGACGGCAAGGCCATTCTCATCAAGGGCGTATACAACAGGATTGTCAAGGATTACGACCTACCTCCCCTCTCGTTTAAAATCACCACCTACAATGACGCCCCCGCCGGTTCGGGACTGGGCACGTCGTCCACCATGGTGGTCTGCATTCTCAAGGCTTTTGCCACTTGGTTAGGTTTACCTTTAGGCGATTATGAGGTAGCCAAGTTAGCCTACCAGATAGAGCGTATAGACCTCGGGCTCAGTGGCGGCAAGCAGGACCAGTATGCAGCGGCGTTTGGTGGTTTCAACTTTATCGAATTCCATCAAGACGGGTCGGTCATCGTCACCCCGATGAAAATGAAGCGATGGATTATCGACGAGTTGGAAGCCTCGATGGTGCTCTATTTCACAGGGGTCTCGCGGGCATCGGCCACTATCATCGAGGAACAGAAGAAGAATGCCTCGGAGGGAAAAGAGTCGGCTGTAGCCGCCATGCACCAAATCAAGCAGCAGGCCATCGACATGAAGATCGCCCTGCTCAAATGCGACATCGACCAACTGGCCGATATCCTGCGTGAGGCGTGGGTGTCGAAACAAAAGATGGCATCGAACATCACCAATCCCGTCATCCAAGAGGCGATGGACGTGGCCATAGCAGCCGGTGCTAAAGCAGGCAAGGTGTCGGGAGCCGGAGGTGGCGGTTTCATCATGTTCATCGTAGAGCCCACGCGCAAGAAGGAAGTGGAGAAGGCGCTCAGGAAACTTGACGGTTTTGTGCTGCCCTTCAGTTTTGGCGAGAATGGTGCTCACGGATGGAAAGTCTATCCCACAGACAAAGTAAAAAATATCTGAAAAAACATCATATGACTACCAACAAGAAGACGAGAGATGTGGTCGTCGACCATATAGCAGAATCACTGGCTGTGAAAAATGCCCTGCTGAACGACGGGCACGCACTCGATACCATCGCGAAAATAGCCGAGATATGCACGGAAGCCTATCAACGCGGCAACAAGGTCATCTGGGCTGGGAATGGCGGCAGTGCCGCCGATGCCCAGCACATGGCAGGTGAGATGGTGAGCAAGTTCTATCTCGACCGCCCTGCCGTGCCCTCCATTGCACTGACCACCGACACCTCCGTGCTCACCTCCATCGGCAATGACTACGGCTATTCCAAGGTCTTTTCCCGGCAACTCCAAGCCAACGGGGTGAAGGGAGATGTGTTCATCGGCATCTCCACTTCGGGCAACTCGCAAAATCTGGTGGAGTCGCTTGCCATGTGCCGCGAGAAAGGCATCACCACCGTAGCATTGGTAGGGAGCAACCCCTGTAAGATGGATGTATGGGACTATGTGGTGAAAATTCCCAGCAAGGTGACGCCGCGCATCCAGGAATGCCAGACACTGATAGGTCATATCATCTGCTGTATCGTAGAGAACAATTTGTTTGGTGAGAAATGAAAGTAGTCATCATCGCAGGAGGACAAGGAACCCGTATCGCCTCCGTCAACAGTGAGATACCCAAAGCCATGATGCCCGTGGAGGGGAAACCCATCCTCGAGTATGAGATAGAATTGGCCAAGCGCTATGGTCACCGGGATTTCCTCCTGATAGTCGGCCATTTAGGTGGACAAATCATCGACTATTTCGGCGACGGTGCCAAATGGGGTGTTCACATCGACTATTATCATGAGCAACAACCATTGGGCACAGCAGGGGCATTAGGTTATCTTCGGGACCAACTGACAGAGGATTTCTTCGTCTTCTATGGCGACACCATTGTGGACATCGACATGGATGCGATGCTCAACTACCACCGCACCCGCCAAGCCGATGCTACGCTGTTCGTGCATCCCAACGACCATCCTTTCGACTCTGACGTGGTGGACATCGACGCCAGCGGACGGGTGAGACGACTCCTGCTCAAGCCCCACCCCGACGACCTGGTCTACCGGAATATGGTGAATGCCTCACTGTTTATTTTCTCACCGGCGGTGCTGAAGATGATTGACGTGGGAGTGAAGAGCCATATAGAGAAGAACGTCCTGCCAAGGTGTCTGGAGAGCGGCATGAAACTATATGGGTATGTGTCGTTTGAATACATCAAGGATATGGGAACGCCGGAGCGCTACCATGCCGTCTGTCAGGATGTGAGAAACGGGACGGTGACACACAGGAACCGGCAATTTCCGCGGCCAGCCATTTTTCTCGACCGCGACGGCATCATCAATGAGGAAGTTCATCTGCTCAACAATCCCGCGCAACTTAAGTTGATTGAGGGAGCCGCCGAGGCTATCCGTCTCATCAACCAAAGCGGCCTATTGGCCGTGGTAGTCACCAATCAGCCCGTCATAGCCCGGAACTTATGCTCGGTGGAAGAATTGGAGAACATCCATGCCACGCTTGAGACCCTTTTAGGCAAAGAGCATGCCTACCTCAATGCCATCTATTATTGTCCGCATCATCCCGACAGCGGCTATCCCGAGGAGCGTAGGGAATACAAAATCAAATGTTCTTGCCGGAAGCCCGCTCCGGGGATGTTGCTCCAGGCCGCCAAAGACTGGAACATCGACCTGGCCAATTCCTACATGATAGGCGACAGCGACCGTGACGTGCAAGCGGGTATCAACGCCGGCTGCAAGCAGTCCATCCTCGTAGAGACCAATGAGCCCTATGGTCTGCTCCAAGCCGTTAAAGATTGTTTGTCGGGCCGGAAAGGTGACCAGCAGTTTTTATTGATACCTAAATTTCTTTAATCCAACAAGATACGGTCGACGAGCATCATCACGTCGGCCACGGAGATGCTGCCGTCGCCATTGAGGTCGCCGTCCTGATTGTCATCCTCCACGATATGCAGAAAATCGCGCCAGACTTGTGCCGCCCCATAGGTGGTTTTGCCGCCGTAGGGCACATAAAGGATGGCTTTCTCGCGATAGGGAAAGACACTGGAGTCGATGATGCTGGGAGTGGGGTTTTTGATGGTGACGGAAGAGAGACTGGAACAACCGCTGAAAGACTCCTCGCCGATGTCCGCCAGATGGGCTGGCAGGATGATGGAGGAAAGGTTGGAGCAACCTCGGAAAGCCCCAAAGCCGATGCTCGTCACGCTATTGGGGATGAGAACCAAGGTCAGGCGGGTGCATCCCTCAAAAGTGCTTTCTTCGATGCATTCCACTCCTTTGGGAAGGATGACTGAGGAAAGGTTGGAGCAGTTTTGGTATTTGCAACTATTTGTATTTCAACTGATTATGGTTGAAAAGATAGAAAAGTGATGGTGTAAATTCTATTTATGTCAAAAAGGTAAATATTTAACATTTTTAACCAATATTAAGGCATGATATTGGTGTGATAGAAAAATTAGCCAAATCACATTACGGTCGTTTGTCCACTATTATATATATCTATTATTATCCCAAAGATGCTAGTAATTGCATACGACAAGAGAAATGACACCCCAAATAATGCACCCATGTTTATATATTCTGCAAATTCTGATGTGTATCCCCATTCAATACATACAGCAATAATAATTGAGAATATCACGCTAACAGCCAG
>CACXDY010000329.1 GCA_902766505.1 uncultured Prevotellaceae bacterium | reverse complement strand
TTCCATCAGGTCGGAGAACCGCTCCTTTTGAACGCGGGTCATATAGATGATGTCGGCATCGGCGATGATGTCTTCATTCAGGTCGGTGTGCTCCTCGAAGTGGATACCCTGTTTCTGACAATACAACTTGTATTCCTGGGGCATCGAGAGTTCCGAGGGAGCGATGAAATGGAAGGTGGGGTTGAAATGGCGCATGGCCATAATCAGAGAATGCACGGTGCGCCCGTATTTGAGGTCTCCCACCAGATATATATTCAGATTCTCAAGCGTGCCCTGCGTCTGGTAAATCGTGTAGAGGTCGAGCATGCACTGTGAGGGATGCTGGTGGGCACCGTCGCCGGCATTGATGATGGGAACGGGGGATACCTCGCTGGCATATTGGGCGGCTCCCTCAATGTAATGGCGCATGGCTATGACATCTGCATAGTTGGCCACCATCAGAATAGTGTCTTTCAGACTCTCTCCTTTAGAAACACTGGAGGCCTTGGCATCTGAAAAACCGATGACGCGGGCACCAAGACGGTTGGCTGCTGTCTCAAAACTTAAACGGGTGCGTGTAGAAGGCTCATAAAACAAAGTGGCTACTACCTTGCCTTTGAGGATTTCGCGGTTGGGGTGCTTCTCAAATTCACTTGCCATTTCTATCATGTAGAGTATCTTCTCACGTGATAAATCGGCTATCGTCACAAAGTTGCGCTTGTTCTTTTCCATCGGGTTCTTTGTTTTCGTGTGCGAAGTTACGCATAATTTTTAATTTCTTCGGCATATTTACAAAGAATTATTGTAAAAATGCCTCCTCTTGAGTTGATGCATCGGAAAAGACAAAATAAATTTTGCTTTTCCCCCGACTTTTCGTAAATTTGCACCGCATATAGATTTATTACCTGTATTCATTATGAGAAGAAAGTTCGTTAATGTTCTGTGGGGAATCCTCATAGGACTGGTCATTATAGCTGCAGTGGGGGCTGTCTCCATCTGGAACGGATGGATTGGATACATGCCCGATATGGAAGACTTGCAGAACCCTATCAGCAGATATTCATCACAAGTCTATTCCGGTGACGGAAAACTGATGGGTACTTACGCCTCGAGTAGGGAGAACAGAATCTCCACGCCATATAATGCCATCTCACCCAACATGGTGCATGCGCTCATCTCCACTGAGGACGCAAGATTCTACGACCATTCGGGTATCGACTTCACGGCTCTCGCCAGGGCTATCGTGAAAACGGGTATTCTCAGAAAGGAAAGTGCTGGTGGTGGTTCCACCATCACGCAGCAGTTGGCTAAACAATTGTATTCCGAGGTGGCACACAACAAATTGGAGCGACTCTTCCAAAAACCTATCGAATGGGTCATCGCCGTGAAATTGGAGCGCACCTTCACCAAGGAGGAAATCATCACCATGTATCTCAACTACTTCGATTTCCTCTATAATGCCATCGGTGTGAAAAGTGCTGCAAAAACCTATTTCAACAAAGACCCGAAGGACCTCAATGTCGTGGAGTCGGCTACACTCGTCGGACTGTGCAAGAACCCGTCGTTCTATAATCCCGTCAGATACCCCGACCGATGCCTGGAGAGAAGGAATATCATCATCACACAGATGTATAAGAGTGGCTATATCTCTGAGGCTGAATGCAGGGAATACCTCGTGGAGCCCATCCGGCTGGATTTCCAAAGACAGGGCGACAGGGATGCTTCACTGGGCATCGCTCCCTATTTCAGGGAATATCTCAAACAATACATGATGGCGAAAAAGCCTGAACCCGACGCATATCCTTCTTGGAAGAAATACCAATATCACATCGATTCCATCTCATGGGAGACTGATCCTCTGTATGGATGGTGCAACAAGAACACCAGAAGGGGCGGCCAACCCTACAATATCAATACCGATGGACTGAGAATCTATACCACCATCGATACGCGTATGCAAAAATATGCTGAGGAGGCCGTCATAGAGCATCTCTCGCAGACGCTGCAACCCGCATTTAACGCACAGACCCGCAACAGCGCAAGGGGACCGTTCTCCTCAAAAATGTCGAGACAAGACTATGAGCGCGTGATGAACAGGGCCATCAAACAAAGCCACAGGTATTTGCTGCTGAAAGAGCAGGGGGCTTCGGAAGAGGAAATCAAGAAAGTGTTCGAGACTCCTGTCCAGATGAGGGTATTCACCTATAACGGTGAGGTGACGAAGGTCATGTCGCCACTCGACTCCATCAAATATTATAAGACTTTCCTCCGCGCTGGATTCGTCAGCATGGACCCACACGACGGGTCGGTCAAAGCCTATGTCGGAGGACCCGACTACGACCACTTCCAGTACGATATGGCCATGGTGGGAAGAAGACAGGTGGGGTCTACCATCAAACCTTATTTGTATTCGCTCGCCATGGAGAACGGATATACACCATGCGACCAGGCACCCAACAGGGCACAGACCTATTATGTCGGTGGGGCAAGATGGACGCCGCGTAACGGTAGTAGGGCACGCTATGGTGCCATGGTGACGCTGAAGTGGGGATTGCAACAGTCCAACAACTGGATTTCCGCATACCTTATTAATAAGTTCACTCCTCAGGCCTTGGTGGACTTGCTCCACAAATATGGACTCAACAATCCTAATATCAAGGCCACGATGGCGCTTTGTCTGGGACCTTGTGAGGTGACAGTGGGCGAGATGGTCAGTGCCTACACGGCTTTCGCCAACAAAGGCATACGGTGCGCGCCATATATGGTGACTCGTATCGAGGACAGTGAGGGCAACATCATCGCCAACTTCCTCCCGCAATACAATGAGGTAATCTCCGAGAGCAGTTCCTACAAGATGCTGGAACTCTTGAGAGCCGTGGTGGATGGCGGTACTGCACACCGTGTCAGAGGATATGGCATCTCGGGCGAAATTGGTGGAAAGACCGGAACGACCAATGATAATGCCGATGCATGGTTCATGGGGGTCACACCGCAACTGGTCAGCGGATGCTGGGTAGGTGGCGAGGACAGGGACATTCACTTCCTCTCGATGGCCTACGGACAGGGCGCTGCCGCTGCTTTGCCTGTATGGGTGAAATATATGAAGAAGGTCTATTCGGACGCAAGTTTGGACTACTCGCAAAGTGCGAAATTCGATATTCCGAAAGACTTCGACACCTGTAACGAGAAACCTTCTCAATATGAGTACAACATTGAGGATGTATATGAATAAATAATAAGGTGAAAACATACCAAAACCGCCCTCTCTTACGGGGGCGGTTTTTTGTTTTGACCTATGTCAATAAAATGTCCTATTTTGGAAATAAACGCTTCTCTTTGTTGGCTGTGTGCCCACACAGTTGTAACTTTGCAGTGCAATTAGGATAATTTAGTAAACGAAAATAAACTGTAATATGGATATATTTCTGATGACTGTTCGCTTTCTTGGCGTAATGGTCGAGATTAAAGAGAAAACTCGCAAGATGTTCGCATAATTTTAACATCTTCGAATTCCAGGTAAGATTTTTTCATAAGATGAATGGTTGACTAACGGCAGTGACAGTTCCTATACTGTTTGCGGCCGTTTTTTTTATGCAAATAAATGCAAAAATCGCATGTTTTTTCTTGCGTTTTTGGATTTATTTCGCTATCTTTGCGAATCCCGTCATGCCTGTATGCAGATATCGACATGGGTATAGAATCATCTCAATTTTCGACTATCATGACTGAACAGCAATTGAAATCCATCACTGTTGATGATTTGTTTTCCAGTGGCAAAATTTCCCGAAAGACTTACAACACGCTCGTCAGGGCAAGGATGAGAAACGTGTATGACCTTAAGCGGTATCAAAGTGGATTGCCGAGATTGTTCCGGCCGGGGGCATCGGGTATGAAGGAAATCAATATTCTGCTCCATCAGATTGAGACGGCTGATGGATTTGCCGGGATGTCACAGTCTTTGTTCCTGATGCCTGAACCTGATTTGTCTAAAGGTGAGGAACTCCTGGCTAATCTGGATGATGAACAAATACAGTTGCTCGACTTGGTCTACAAAAGGAAACTGCAGGAAATGCAGATAAGCCGGAAACGTAACATCACAAAGATGGGACATGCGTTGTGGACGGTGCCTGTCACCATGTTTATCCGCGACTTCCTGCTCGAAAAGAATGATAGGGTGCAGATTCTGAACGAGGTGGGCGAGGTGTCCATGCGTCAGGTTCAGTTGGTGAAGGATGCCATCAACCACGAATTGGACATCATCAATGCTCATGAGATACCTACGGCCTATAGAATCTATGAATTGAAAGCAGACGGCTTCCTGGATGATTTCACCCTCTCCTTTTACAAGACTCATCGCAGGCTTCCTTTACTCTATGTGATACAGAATGTTCTCTTGCTCAACAAGGATAAGCAGATGGTGAAGGCTTTCCTGCAGCGATACGATGTCTTTGAGGGAAAGGTGGAGGTGGACTCTGAAAAAATTGGAAAGTCCGCATATACGGTCACCACTTATTCCAATACGGTTTTCGACGCTTTGTTCGTTGAAGGTAAACCGATGGCGCCGCTCAGCGCTTTCTTGGATAGTTTGATAGTTGAACCTAAGAACACTGCTTATCTGACACAATATGTAGGCGACAGTTTGTTGATTGATGGCGATTTGAGTGTTCGCAAGGTGGTGGAAGATGAGCATCTGTTGTTCAACTCTTTGAGTGTCGTGGCCATCATGGGCAAATTGCTTCAACGCGATTTCGTGAGTCTGGGCGGCTATCCAAGGAGTTTTGGTGCTGCCATGGATGAGCGGTGGAATCATTCCTATCTTGTCAGAAAGGAACTGAACGACCGTTTCAACTTCATGTTGCACTTGTGGAAATTCCGTGATTCCATCGTGAGGACCTCGACGGAATATCATTCTGTGGATATCTTTGACTATCTACAAAAGGAATGGGGGGATAATGCGACGGAAACAGAGTTGTTTGACGAGATAGCCCAGGATTTCCGTAAGATGCTCAATGCGGAACTTCAACTTCCCATTGATGAAAACGGATGCCTGATTATTCCTAAATTCAAGGAAAAATCATTGGCCGACAGGCTGTTCATTATCCTTGACAAGGAGAAGCAGCCGCTTTCTCTTGATACGCTCACCGAAAGAATCAATGCCGGCGATGGAAGAAGATATGTGAAGGCATCTGTCTCGCTGGCACTCAACAAGGATGATCGATTCCAGGGAAGTGGCAAGAAAGGCGTGTATGCGCTCTCCGTATGGCAACTGCCTTATTTTGGCAGCAATGCCGATATTGTCTACGAAGTGCTCAATGAATGGGGAAGACCCATGAAATCCGACGAGATTATTGGAGTCCTTTCTCAATGCAGTTATAATAAACAGTTCTCCAAGAATGACCTCTCGTCTGTTTTCTCTTTGGGGAAGAAGTTGTTCGTGAAGTTAGGACAGGGATATTATGGTATTGTCGGTAAGGAGTATCCTCCCCGGGAAGAATGGGACAAGATGAAAATGGAAGACGACATCTCCGTAAAACAACCTGATATAGAGGTGGAGGATGTCATTCCACCCGTTTTCCCTCTTGATGATGTTGAACCGAAAGAGGAGCCGCAAACGGCTGTTGAGGAGGTCGTTGAAGGGATGACTACCCCCGTTGAGCCCATTTCGGAGGAGTCTGTAGCCGATGAGCCCATAGCCGAGGAACCCGTTGTAGAAGAGCCTTTTGCCGAGGAGTCCATAGCCGAAGCCCCTGTAGCCGAGGAGGCCATTCCTGTGGAGACTGTAGCCGAGGAACCCGTTGTGGAAGAAACCATTCCTGTGGAAGAGGAGGCTGTGCCTGTAGTCATAGAGGACAAGAAGGAGGACGTTTTCGTCAACGAAAGGCCTGAGCCGGCAGGAGAGATTCCCGAGGGATGGTTGGGCGAATGGGAGCAGGTTCTGAATTTTGTGGAGCAATACCAGCGGGAGCCTATAGCCATCTTCACCGCCGAGGTTCACATGGCCGAGTGGTTGGCTGAGCAAAAACGGTTGATGCACGAGGAGGCCTTGACTGAGCAACAGATAAAAAAGTTGTTGCAACTGCGAGACAGACTCTGGTAATGACAGTATACAACAAAAAACCCGCTATTAGTAGCGGGTTCTTTGGAGGTGCGTGGCGGATTCGAACCGCCGTAGACGGTTTTGCAGACCGTTGACTAAGCCACTCATCCAACGCACCATTTCTGAATGCGAGTGCAAAAGTAATCCTTTTATTCTTAACCTGCAAATTTTTTATTGTTTTTTTTCTTCACAGGGCGGTTTTGATGTACGGATTTTTCTTGACTGTCGCTTTACGTCTTTCAAGGCACACCCCGCACACCCCCGGCATGGGTCGTTGGATTCCCGGATGGCCCGCCATACTCGGTATGACAGATAGGCCACAGAAACAACGAGGACACATAGGACGATGATGTACTGTGCCATGGACTCCTATTTATATAATAATGTGGTTGCCGTCATTTGGATTGGCGTTGTTCGCGGGACATGGAAGGGGTGGATTGACCAAAAAAATCGGCATTGGTCTCAAAACGGTAACCGGCATCTTTGACTGCTGCACGGATTTTCGATGTGTTGGTCACCTGATTGTCGTAACTGACCGTCAGCAGATGGGTGGACGCACTATAGGTGGCTTCCTTCACTCCTTTGATGCGCTTGGCCACATTTTCTACCTTTTGTTTCGACTGGACATTCGCCAGCCGGATATTGGTTTTGATGACCTTGGCGGATGCCGTCATCATCACCATGGCGGATAGAAATACGGTGGCTATTCTTTTTAAATGATTGGTCATTTGCTTTTCCTGTTTTACTGATGAATACTGATTATTTCACCCTCCACACATTCAACACGATTCCCTGAAAACCTGGTGAGAAGTCGGGGGCGCAAACGAAGAGGGAATTGTTGAGCCATGCGTATGGACTGTTGGATGGTGCCTCGAATTGGGGGGCACACCGGAAGTAGAACGAGGGCTTGCCTTGCTCGTCTTGTCCGGGATTGATGAGACCACGGTTGCGGATATGAATGTAGACACCATCGTCTGTCTTGATGCTGTAGATGGCTTCTATTTGTGTGCGGTTGCCGTTGGCCATCTGATAGTCGGCTCCTCCGTTGAGGATGGTTCCCTTGATGTTGGGGCCTTCAAAAGTGCCGCCTGTGATGGGAATGACCGTCCGCCTTCCACTGGGGGTCTCTCCTACAGAGTAGGTCTCTCCTAAGGTCACTTTCAACTGCATGACGAATTCCAACTGTGGCGTCTCTTTGGGTGGAGTGACTTGTGCAGACAGGTTGATGTGATAGGTGAACAACATGATGAGGGCAATTATCGCTCCCTTGATGGAAATTCTACTCGAATACCTCACTTTTTCCTCTGACTTTTTCATGATTTTGCTGCTTAGGAATGATTTTTCCCGCAAAATTAGTAAAAAAAATGGTAGACTGAATTCATCTTTGTTAATAAATCTTAAATCGGATGTCTGATGTATTGTATTTTGAATAGAAATTTATATCTTTGCGATATCAAAATGATATCACTAATTCGTTACTATTATGGAAACAAAAGAATTTCAGTTCAAAGGTGTGGCAATCAATGGTTTCTTGATGTTGTTTGTCAATTTTTTAATCTTGGTGGCTTCTATCGCAGGGATTATATATGGTATAGTCTTGTTGGATGAAGGCGTGAAAGGTACACTGGGTACTTGTTTGTTGATTGGTGGCCTGCTGCTGTTGATTGTCAATATCATCTGCTGGTGTGGCTTCCTCATGCTTGAGCCAAATACCGCCAGGGTTACCACTTGGTTTGGTAAATACAGTGGAACCTTCACCCGTACGGGTTTCTTCTGGATTAATCCTTTCTATTCCGTAAAAAAACTCTCTCTCCGTGCTCGTAACCTCGATGCCAAGCCTATCAAGGTGAACGACAAGGTGGGCAACCCGGTGATGATTGGATTGGTGCTGGTTTGGAGATTGAAGGACACCTACAAGGCTCTTTTCGAGGTTGACTCACAGACCTTGGCTTCTCTTGATGGCAATTCCATTGGAAGTACGACAAAAAGTATTATGAGTGCATTGGAGGGATTTGTCAGCATCCAGTGCGACTCTGCCCTCAGACAGGTGGCCGGACAATATGCCTACGACGATGTGGATGACGATAAGCATGAACTCACACTCCGTTCGGGTGGTGATGAAATCAATGAGCAATTGGAGAACAAAATCAACGAGCGCCTGTCTATGGCCGGCATCGAGGTGGTAGAGGCCCGCATCAATTACCTGGCCTACTCATCCGAGATTGCTGCTGTGATGCTCCGCCGTCAACAGGCTGCTGCCATTATCACTGCCCGCGAGAAAATTGTGGAAGGCGCTGTGAGCATGGTGAAAATGGCTCTTGACAAACTGTCCTCTGAAAATATCGTAGAGTTGGACGACGACAAGAAAGCCGCCATGGTGAGCAATCTGCTCGTAGTCCTGTGTGGTGACGATTCAGCACAGCCGGTAGTAAATACAGGTACGTTGAACCATTAATTTGAATGATTAGGCAACCAATGCTATGGCAAAAAAAACCAAGAATTTTATTCTGCGAATAGACTCCGACACCATGGATGCTATCGAGGCATGGGCTGCTGATGAATTCAGGTCTACAAATGGCCAGTTGCTGTGGATTATCACAGAGGCACTGAGGAAGGCCAAGAGGCTGCCAAAGAAAAAAACAAATATGGAAAAAACAGATAAGGAGGACTGACATGAATGACAATCCTGACAATTTTAAAGTCAACAGAACGATGAAAGGCACCATTTTCGAGTTGGTGTGTGGGGCTTTGTTGCTCGTCTCATGGGTCATTGCCATTGTGATGACGATTAGGCATGGCTTCCAGTCTTTCACGCAAGGATTGATTGTCAATACTGCTACGTTCACCTTCGTCGTGGTGTTGCTGCTCGTATTGGTCTATTTCCCCAAGACCTTCAACTTGCCAAAAAATCCTAAACCTGCTCATTACAAGATGACCGTAGAGTTAATGCGTGTATTAAGTGTGTGCATTGCTCTCCTAAGTTTGATTTTGAACATGGTGATGATGGAATGGATCTCGACGTTCTGGCAGTTTGTCGTTTTTGTATTGATGATGATCATATTGGCTTATTACCTTTTCCGGTTCTACCGGATTAAATAAGGTAGATAGATGGGAATAATCTAAATGTGTAGTCGCTTGCCTCTGTCTTATATGCAGAGGCAAGCGCTTTTTTTGACTGTTTTTGTTCCATGATACAAAGAGTAAAAACTATGATATAATTGACTTGTTGCATAATGAGGTTTTTCTCGTATTTTTGTAGACATAAAAGGGATGCTACAAAAATTAATCACATCGCTTCTCGAAAAGATTATCCAAGTAATTGTAATGATATATGAAAAAACAGGTTTTCGCTGTCTTGATGACAGCCGCGTTGGCTTTCTCCATGAGTGACTCGTTCGCTTCGACTACTCCCGTGGCTCATGAAACACCTTACCATCAGATTGAGGCTGAAACGATGCTTCTTTCCAATGGCCTGAAAATCCAGAAAAATAGTGGGGTGGGGGAATTTGTCACGGATATTCGCAATGGAGAGTATCTCAGAATGAATGTCGTGGATTTTTCCCACAAAACACCCAGAACTTTTACGGCACGTGTGGCCAGTGAAAAGGGTGGTGGAAAAATCGAGGTTCGTATCGACAGCCTTCGTGGAGAATGCCTCGTTCGTATGGATGTACCCGCTACTGGCGGCGGGAACAAATGGCAGACGGTGACAGCCGACCTGAGGAGCATCGCTAAAGGACTTCATCCGCTGTTTCTCGTCTTCACCGGACCGGAAGGACAGCAACTCTTCAATCTCGACTGGTGGAAAATGCGTGGACTGGAACAGGTGAATATGCCGCTTTTCCAGACGAAGTACACGGCCGACCCCTCTCCGCTGGTCGTTGGCGATACCTTGTTCCTTTACACGTCGCATGATGCCTCGCCTGAAGATATCGCAGATGAGAAAGAGAAAAACTCTGCCGGATTCTTCATGTACGACTGGTTGCTGTGGTCTACTACCGACATGGTGAACTGGACTGAGCATGGGGCAGTGGCCTCCCTCAAAGACTTTAAATGGCGTAGCCGCGAAAATGGAGCCTGGGCTATACAGACCGTGGAGAGAAACGGTAAATACTATCTATACGCACCATTGCATGGTCATGGCATCGGTGTTCTCGTCAGCGATTCTCCCTACGGACCTTTCCGCGACCCCCTGGGAGAGCCTCTGGTCTGGCAGAAGGAGCATTGGGATGATATCGACCCGTCGGTTTTCACCGATGATGACGGACAGGCTTATATGTACTGGGGAAATCCCAACACCTATTATGCACTGCTGAATGAGGATATGGTGTCGCTCAAAAGTGGCATCACCAAACTCGATTACCACATCGAGCACTATCAGGAGGGTCCCTGGTTCTATAAGCGCAACGGCCATTATTACCTTGGATATGCCTCTACTTGTTGCCCCGAGGCACTTGGCTATGCCATGAGTGACTCACCCGTCGGACCATGGGTAAGCAAGGGCTATATCATGCGGCCGACAGAACGTGACCGTGGCAACCATCCCGGCATCATCGATTTCAAGGGACATTCCTATGCCTTCGGACAGAGTTATGACCTCATGCACCTGGAGACCTTTGTTCATCATGAGCGTAGAAGTGTGTCGGCCACCGAAATCAAATACCGTGCCGACGGAACCATTGAGGAAGTGCCTTATTGGCTTGACCAACAACCCATCAGCCAACTGCAATGGCTCAATCCATACAAGCGGGTGGAGGCCGAGACCATGGCTTGGGGATTTGGACTGAAATCTGCCAAGATGGGGATTCCCAATACGGGTGTCGTCGCCGACATGCCGGAGTCTACCGGGCGACGTAATATGTATATCACCGACATCGACGATGGTGAGTATATCCGGCTGCGTGGCGTAGACTTTGGGAAGCGCGCCAAGAAATTCACTATGATGGCTGCGGCTACAGGGGGCGTCACCATCACGCTCCGGCTTGACGGCATCGATGGACCCGTGATAGGAAAAGCCGTCATCCGCTCTACCGGTTCGTTGGACAATTATCTTGCTTTTACTACCAAGGTGAAGAAGGCAAAGGGTGTGCACGACCTTTATCTCTGTTTCAATCAGGCTTCTGATGAGGTCAGACTGGATTATTGGATGTTCAAGTAATCTGACTTTTTATTTTCCTAATTATACAAAACAACTATCTATGAAAAAATGTTTATGGCTGTTGCCGCTTTTGGCAATCATGAGTTGTACCGGCACGGATTCGGATTGTCCGGTGCTGACCGTCGAGGGAGGACAAATCCAAGGTGTGAAGGCTGAGAATCCCGGCGTCTATGTCTACAAGGGCATTCCCTATGCTGCTCCTCCCATCGGGGATTTGAGGTGGAAAGAACCACAGCCCGTCGTGGCTTGGGACAGTGTCCGCATCTGTGATAAGTTCGGACATCCGGGATACCAGGCTGTTCACTATCCTGGCTTCTATGCTTCGGAATGGGGATATGGCGATGAGGCTCCCTATAGCGAGGACTGCCTCTATCTGAATGTATGGACAAAGGCTCCTGGGAAGGTCGACAAGAAACTGCCCGTTGCCTTGTGGATTCATGGTGGCGGCTACCGCGAGGGATGGGGCTCTGAACCTGAGTTTGATGGTCAGGAATGGGCTTCTAAGGATGTCGTGCTCGTTTCCATCAATTATCGTCTCGGCATCTTTGGCTTTATGACTTATCCCGAATTGTCGGCCGAAAGTCCCAATCATGTGTCCGGCAATTATGGCATCCTCGACCAAATCCAGTCGCTCAAATGGATTAAGGCCAATATTGCCCAGTTTGGCGGCGACCCCGACAATGTGACCATTTTCGGACAGAGTGCCGGAGCGGGCAGCGTGCGTACGCTTTGTGAGTCTCCCCTGGCACGTGGACTGTTCCACAAGGCTGTCATCATGAGCGGTGGCGGACTTAACGTTCCTCCTAAGGATGGTGAGGAGGCTAAACCGGCCACTCCTGTCAATAAGTTCTTTACCTATAATCCCACCCTGCAGCAGTCAGAGGCCGAGACTAAGAAGGTCATGGACTGGGCTGGACTGACTGACCTTGCCAAACTGCGTGAGGCTTCCACAGAGTTGCTCTATACAGTGGGTGAACTCTACAATAGGGTGACGAAAAACGATGTCTTCCTCATGCAGCGACCCATTGTCGACGGCTATGTCTCTCTGAAGAATTTCGACGAGGCAGCACGCGCAGGTGAGATTGCCAATGTGCCGTATATGATTGGCTATACCCTCAACGACATGGGGTCCATGGGACCTGGCATCGCCGAGTTCTGTAAGGTAAGGGAGAGTCTGGGAGCAAAGGCTTGGGCGTATGAGTTTGCCCGTCCTCTGCCTGATGATGGCAAGCATCCTGAAATCACCGACAGATTGAAGGGTGCCTTCCACTCCAGCGACCTGTGGTTTGTCTTCAAGTCTTTGAAACACTGTTGGAGACCTTGGACACAAGGCGACTGGGACTTGGCTGAGAAAATGCTGACCGCCTGGACGAATTTCGCAAAATTCAGCAATCCCAATGGTCAGGAGGACGGCGCATGGACACCTTGCACAGCAGAATCTCCCAAATTCATGCTCTTCAAACTGGATGAGAAAGATGCCGAAGCATCTGAGATGGGGGACCCCATGTAATTGTTTTCCTACCAACACATATTCAAGAGGGAGTGTCAATATTTAGACATTCCCTCTTTTCTTAGGGGGTTGAAGGATGTAAATGGCTGTGAGTAGCGACCGGCAAGAGTGAGCGCAGCGAACAAAATCAATAACGAGCGCAGCAAAGTTAAAAGCATGTCAGGGGACAAAACCCATAACGAGCGCATCAAAGTTAAAAGTGTGCCAGGGGACAACCCATAACGAGCGCAGCAAAGTTACCCCACGCCAAAGTGAGCGAAGCGAACACAAACAAGAAAACCGCGACCGCTTCTAAGGGAGCGGTA
>CACXDY010000328.1 GCA_902766505.1 uncultured Prevotellaceae bacterium | reverse complement strand
GGTCTATCAGCATCATCTGTTTCCACGCGCTGAATCTTATCCACCACATCCATACCTTCGATGACTTCGCCAAAAACAGTATACCCTCCATCCAAATGAGGGCTGCCGCCATGTTCCAAGTAAGCCTGCCGCACTTCATTTGTCATCTGCACCTTTCCTTGAGAAACAGAATCAATCTTGTGCTTGAGCAAGTCTATCTCAGGTTCGTTAAAAGACCATCCATATACGATATAGAATTGGGAAGCGGAAGACGCTCTTTCAGGATTTACGCTATCAGCCTCACGTGCCGCAGCAACAGCACCGCGATGATGGAACAGTTTGGGATAGACGATTTCAGCCGGCACTTTATAACTTTCCTTTGTTTCTTTGAGCTTTCGACCTTTCTGGGCATTCTTTGTACCCAGGTCGCCTGTTTGTATCATAAAATCTTTGATGACTCTATGGAACAGCACACCGTCGTAGGCCCCTTCCTTAACCAATTTCAAGAAATTATCCCTATGCAATGGTGTTTCGTTGGCCAGAGCGATTTTGATATTTCCCATAGAAGTTTCCAACAAGACTATCGCCCTAATGGAATCAGAATACGTCTGCGCGATGGAAGTCAATGCCATCAACGACATCAAAATGAGCAATGATGCTTTTTTCATAATCTATAAAAATCAAGCTGACATATCATGTGAATTCATGGGAAAGCTGTGGACAATCAGCCACAGACTTTCCCATGAAAAAACCTCTTAATAAATATGATCATCGGCAGCAATCTCCTCGCGGTCGATTTTCTTCATGTCAATTGCCCTCCATGCGTAGAAAATATAAGCCAACACGAATGGAATCAAGAAACTGACATAAGTCATTGTCCGCAAAGTAAACTCACTGCTGCAGCTATTGGTTATGGTAAGGCTGCTCTGCAAATCGGCATTTGAAGGATAATAGGCCGTGTTGTTCCATCCAACGCACAAGAGCAGACAAAGAACGACAACGACCACACCAATACCAGCAGGCCATATACCTTTTATATAATTAGAGTCGCGTACCGTGCGGATGATTCCATAGAGCAAAGCCACCACACCTATGAGCAAAGCCACCAAGACATACCACATATCCAACAGATTATGCAAATACTTCATTGGCTCCATGAAGATGACACCTGTTTCGGGATTGTAGGCATATCCATCCTTGAGCAATGTTCTGACAAGAAATGCCAAGAAGAGGATTAAGAAAGTCACTGTATTGACAATCAGTTTTCTCCTTGCTCTTCCTCTGATTTCCCCATCATCTACATTATTTATTATATATAGAGTTCCCAAAATTCTGGCAAGGAAGAATACTGCCAGTCCAAAAATGAGATTCCATGGGTCAAGAAGAGCATCCAATCCATTCGACCCGTTGGCCCAGCGGCTGATGATAGACTGATCGAAATTGATAATGTTTGCCTTATCGATGAGGAAATTGGAACCATTGAAAAAAGTAGCGACAGCCCCACCCAACAACAGGGGACCAAGGATACCATTCAGCACCAAGAACCACTGGAAGAGCGTCGGTCCAAAAATATTACCCAATTTATTTTGGAACTCATAACTGACCGCTTGCAGGACAAAAGAGAAGAGGATGATCATCCACAACCAATAGGCGCCTCCGAAACTTGTACTGTAAAAGAGCGGGAAAGAAGCGAAGAACGCTCCACCAAAAGTGACCAGGGTAGTAAATGTGAACTCCCATTTTCTTCCGGTTGAATTGATGACCATCTTTTTGCCGGCCTCATCCTTTCCAAGCGAGAATATCATGGAGTTAGCCCCCTGCACAAACATTAGAAACACCAACAAGGCACCCAGCAATGAAACCAGGAACCACCAATATTGTTGCATGAAAGAGTATTCCATAGAAAAAAAGATTAAAGATTATTTACTATATTCCGGTCCTTTCTTGATTTGCTTGCAAAGGATGTTGATTTCAACAGCCAAGAGAGTGGTAAACAGCACCAGGAAGATGAAGAAAGTCAACATCACAGAATTAGAAGACAAGTCGCTGACACCCACCCAGGTAGGCAACATATCCTGAATAGTCCATGGTTGTCTTCCAAACTCAGCCACGAGCCATCCAGACTCACTTGCCACATATCCTAACGGCAACAAAATCAGAGATACAATCATCCACCATTTCCCTTTAGTAATATCTTTTTTATAGACAAGGAAAAGTGTAAGAGCAAAGAAAAGGATGAAGAGGCAGCCCAATCCAACCATGATTCTGAAAGAATAGAAGCACAAAGGTATAGAAGGAACGATTTCGGAAGCGTCCTTGATATATCCATAGCCAAAATAAGCCATATTATCTTTCAGCACCATTGCTTTCTCCTTCATCAGTTTCTGACGTTCATTTTCTGAGATGGAGTCCTTAGCCTGGCTCAGCTTTCGATATTCCCCTAAAGCAGTAATTGCCGTTTTTCCCCGGGCTATTTTCTCTTCCAATGAGATGGTCATATCGCCATTGGCATCTTCATATCCACCCTTGATAATATCATTTATACCAGGCACATAACCATGCAAATCATTCGTAGCCATGAGAGAGAGCATGTTGGGCACAGCCAATTTCAAAGGCGGTTCACTTTCGTTTTTGAAATCAGGCTGGGAGAAGGGGTCGACCATCGCTATCAAGGTGAGTCCCTGGTCCTTTCCTCCATTGTACAGTGCCTCCATTGCGGCCAGTTTCATCGGTTGCACTTTGGCAACAGTATATCCCGAATGATGCCCGGTAAAAGCAGCCAAACAAGAAGCCACCAAGCCTACGATGCTCCCCACTTTGATACTCGTGACGGCCAATTGTCTTTCTCTTTTTTTCAAGAGATAGTAAGCACTGACCGCTACTGTGAAGATAGCACCTACAATCCAAGTAGAAGTGATGGTATGGCAGAATTTGTCGATGGCAAATGGAGAGAAAGCCACATCAACAAATGACACCATTTCGTTTCTCATGGTATCGGGATTGAACTCACATCCAACCGGATACTGCATCCAAGAATTGGCGACCAAGATCCACCATGCAGAGATGGTAGCGCCCAATCCCGTCAGCCATGTAGAGGCAAGATGGAAACCAGGAGATACTTTTTTCCATCCAAAATACATTACGGCTACAAAAGTAGACTCCATAAAGAAAGCCACGATGCCCTCGATAGCCAGAGGAGCTCCGAAAATGTCACCAACGAACCAAGAATAGTTACTCCAATTGGTGCCAAACTCAAATTCCAGAATGATTCCCGTAGCAATACCCATTGCGAAATTGACGCCAAAGAGTTTCTGCCAGAATTTTGCGGCGTCTTTCCAGAATACGTTTTTCGTTCTGTAGTAACAAGTTTCCATGATGCCCATTATTACAGCCAATCCGAGCGTTAAGGGCACAAAGAGCCAGTGATAGACCGCAGTCAGAGCGAACTGAGCTCTTGCCCAATCCACCATTCCCGCGTCAATGTTCATTAGAATGTTTTGCATAATCTTGTTATTTTAGTTACATAATGAGTTATTTTAAATTTTCTTATTCCTTCGTCAAAGAATCTATTTGTGCCCTCCCGACCAATTGCAGTTCAACGAAATCATCTTCTTGTCCTTCTGCAGAATTGCTTTTAATAAAATTGGGGAAGAAGAAAATTTTCAACACCACAAAGATGATGAAGAGTTTTATCAGGATAACAGTCCAAAGCGTTCGCCCCAGAGTCATGTTTTTAAACCCCTCATAATAGAGTCTGAAAACTTTGTATAAAAAGGAAGAGTTTTTCATCAAATCTATATCAAAAGGAACAATATGCAAATATAGGCAAATAGTTATTAAATTGTTCCATTTTTCCCCAAAAATATTTGTTTTAAAGTTATTAAAGTTTTGATAAACTTTATTTTTTGCCTAATATAATAAAAAAGCCTACTTTTGCACCACGTTAAGAAAGGACTTCAAAAGAGCCAACATAGAAATTATATTTGAGTTATTATTCTACGGAAATGATCAATTATCAGAAAAGAATTACATCACTGCTTGTTTTCCTTTCCTTGTTGTGCAGCCTATATGCTCAAGAGCCGTTGACACTTGAAGCATGCCGCAGCATGGCGTTGGAGAACAACAAGCAATTGTCGGCAGCTCGGCTATCCCAGGACATGGCCAGCTACAACCGCCAATCAGCCCGTACAAAATATCTTCCCCGCGTCGATGCCGTGGCAGGATATGAGTTAATGAGCAAAGAGGTATCCATTTTGAACAACGAGCAAAAGGCAGCGCTGAACAACTTGGGCACCAATGCAACAAATAAAGTTGGCGGCGACATCTCAGCTATCCTCACCCAAATGGTCCAAGACGGCAGTATCAGTCCTCAAATGGCCCAGCAGTTAGGGCAACAACTTGGCGGGATATCTTCATCCTTGGCAGCCATGGGTGACGAGTTGGGTTCAACCATCCGCAAAGCATTCCGCACCAACAACCGCAGTATGTTTGCCGGAAGCGTCTTAGTCAGCCAGCCCATCTACATGGGTGGCAGCATCACCGCCATGAACAGGATGGCCGACATCAACGAGATGATAGCCTCCGACAACTATGACCTCATCCGCCAGAACACGTTGTATGAGATAGACGCAGCCTATTGGCTGGTCGTATCCCTCAAACACAAGCAGCAATTGGCTGAGAGTTATCTGAAGCTGGTGAAACAGTTGAACGAAGATGTGGATAAGATGATAGCCGAAGGAGTTTCCACCCGTGCTGATGGTCTGAACATGAATGTACGAGTCAACGATGCAGAGATGAGCAAGATGAAAGTCGATGATGGTCTTACACTTGCCCGCATGCTATTATGTCAACTCTGCGGAATGAAAATGGACACCCCCATTACCTTGGCCGATGAAGTCAGGGAGATTATTCCTTCCGACCCATCCATCACCGACAACACCGTTGTCACTCGTCCTGAGCTCAACATCCTCAGCAACACCATCGAACTTGGCAACCAATCCTCCAAGCTAATCAAGGCGGCCTATCTCCGTCCGCAAGTAGCTCTGACAGGCGGTTATCTCATCTCCAATCCCAATCTGTACAATGGATTTGAGCGAAAGTTTTCAGGAGTATGGAATATCGGTTTGATGGTACGCATGCCTTTATGGAATTGGAACGAGGGCAATTTAAAGCTCCGCGCCGCCAGGGCAGCCACTACTATAGCCGAGATGGAGCGTAAAGACCTTGGTGAGAAGATAGACCTACAGATTGAGCAACAGCGTTTCAAGTTGCGCGAGGCCTTCAGACGTCTTGAATTATCCGAGAAGCATGTTGAGAGCGCCGAAGAGAATCTTCGCTGTGCCAACCTTGGTTTCCGAGAGGGAGTGATTAATCTTAGTGAGTTGACTGCCGCCCAGACAGCATGGGAAGCCGCTCACAACCAGAAAATAGATGCAGAAATAGAAGTCAAACTATCCCAAGTAGGTCTTAAGAAGGCCCTTGGACAATTAGAATAACAAAAATGTCAGCAAAAACACAACACAACAACATTCTGTTGGCCGTATTTGGTTTCATTGCCGTGGTAGCCTCTGTAGCAGCCATCGGCTACTTCACATTAGACAAAGAAGAAAACATCATCCAGGGAGAGATAGAAGTTTCAGAATACCGTGTATCCAGCAAAGTTCCCGGCAGGATACAGGAATTACGTGTGAAGGAAGGAGATTTTGTTCACGCTGGTGACACTTTGGCCATTATTGATGCGCCCGAAGTGCACGCCAAGAAAGTTCAGGCCGTGAGTGCCCGCGACGCCGCCTCAGCCTTAAACGAGATGGCAGACAATGGCGCCCGTGAGGAGACCATCCGTGGTGCTTTTGAGGTTTTGCAACAAGCCAAGGTAGCTCATGAGATAGCCGAGAAGACATTTGCCCGTATCAACAACTTGTTTGAGGAGGGCGTTGTCACCGCCCAGCGCCGTGATGAAGCACAAGCAGCGGTAGACGCCACGGCAGCCCAGGTGAAAGCAGCCCAAAGCCAATACGACATGGCCCGCAATGGTGCGCGTGTGGAAGAGCGCAAGGCCACCCATGCCCAAGTCAATCAGGCAGGAGGTGCCATCATGGAAGTGAATTCATATATCAACGAGACCATCCAGGTGGCCCAGATGGACGGAGAGGTCAGTGAGATTTATCCCAAAGTCGGCGAGTTGGTAGGCACCGGCACTCCAATTATGACTGTAGCCATGACCAAGGATGTATGGGGCACCTTCAATGTCCGTGAGGACATGCTTGACGGCATGAAGGTAGGTGACGAGTTCACAGCATATTCACCCGCATTCAAGAAAGACTTCCGCATGAAAATCTTTTTCATCAAGGATTTAGGTGCTTTCTCGGTATGGAAGCCCACGAAGTCGAGCGGCGGTTATGATTTGAAGACTTTTGAAGTGAAAGCTCGTCCTACCGAGCCATTTGAAGGTCTTCGTCCTGGAATGTCATTGATTATCAAGAAGTAGCTTTCAAATGCTCCGCATAATAAGAATATCAGCCCGCGAGTGTGGATTCTTTTTGAAGAATCCCATCTACTTGTGGTGTATGGTATTGTTTCCCATACTTGTCATCTATTTCTTCACGTCCTTTATGGAGAGCGGACAGCCTTTAGACATGCCCGTGGGAGTAGTAGATTTGGACAACAGCGCCACTTCGCATAATCTGATCAGGCGGTTGGATTCGTTTGAGACCACCCAGGTTGTCGGACAGTATCCAAGTGTATCTGCAGCACGACAAGCCATGCAGCGCAACCAGATATACGCATTTTTGTACATTCCGAGGAACATGAGCAGTGATTTGGTAGCCTCCCGTCATCCGAAGGTATCATTTTACTACTCCTATACGTCCCTGACTGCAGGTTCGTTGCTCTATCGTGACCTCAAGACCATTGCGTCCTTAGGTTCAGCTGGTGTAGGCAGCAAGACCTTGCAGATGAAAGGTCTTACACCTGAGCAGATACAGTCCTTCCTCCAGCCTGTGGTCATAGACCTCCATCCCATCAACAACCCCTGGATAGACTACAACATGTTTCTGAGCACGATGCTGATTCCAGGAGCCTTGATGATATTCATCTTTCTCATCACAGCCTACAGCTTGGGAACAGAATTGAAATTCGGGACATCCAAAGAATGGTTGGAAGCCGCCGGAGGCAACATCTACATTGCACTAACAGGTAAATTTCTGCCTCAGTTTCTGATTTTCCTCATCATTATGTTAGGGTATGACTACTACATATTTGGTGTGTTGGATTTCAGTTTTCACTGCAGTAAATGGGTGATATTCCTTCATACCATCCTTGCCGTTCTTGCATCTCAGGCATTTGGCATCTTTGCCTTTGGACTCACCCCCTCCCTCCGTATGTCCATGAGTATATGTTCTCTTTGGGCAGTGTTGGGATTTACCGCATGTGGGGCAGCTTTTCCGCTCAGCGCTATGGACACTCCGATACAGGCCATCTCCATACTGTTCCCACTGCGTCACTATTATATGATACACCAAATATGCATCCTTAACGGTTTCCCGATAACCGAGGCGATTTATTACTTTGGTGCGCTTGTCTTGTTCATTCTACTTCCATTGTTTTTTACCAACAAAATCCGCAAAGCGATGTTGGAATACGTTTATATCCCATAGAATCCATGGAAAAGAAAGAATCATTACGCGGAAGGATACGCCAGGGCCTCTACGACATGTGTTACATATGGTGGAAAGAGGTACAAAACCTTGTAAAAGACGAGGGAGTAGTCATCTTTTTCTTCATCGTCCCCCTATTGTATCCCCTCCTCTACTCATGGGCTTACAACAACGAGACGGTACGCGAGGTTCCTGTAGCCGTGATAGACCATTGCAACAGCAACATGAGTCGTACATTTATCCGCAATTACGATGCTTCCCCCGATGTAAAAGTGTCATACTACTGTACGAATCTGGACGAAGCCCGTCTGCTGATGAGCAAGCAAAAAGTATACGGCATCATCCACATACCCAGCGAATTCAGCAGCAACCTCAACCGCATGGAGCAATCCCACATCAGCGTTTATTGCAATATGGGTTTCATGCTATACTACAAGGCGATTTTCCAAGCAGCCACTTCCGTTGCTACAGACATGAACTCGAAGATTCAAATCTCGAAGGCCGGCAACTTCACGGAGTATGAGGACGAGATATTGACCCAACCATTAGCCTACGAAGAAGTTCCCTTGTTCAACAGTGCAGGTGGTTATGGAAGTTTTGTCATACCAGGAGTTTTAATCTTGGTATTACAGCAGACGCTGCTGTTGGGTATAGGCCTGGCCGCAGGAACGGCCCGTGAAACCAACCGTTACCGCAACCTTGTCCCTGTGAGCCGTCATTATCACGGTATATTCCGTATCGTGTTGGGCAAGTCGGCCTGCTATGCGATGGTCTATGCTATCATCACAGCTTACGAGGTGCTTGTAGTCCCCCGTATATTCAACTTCATTCATATAGGAGACCCAGCGGCCATCTTTGCCATCATGGTGCCTTTCATTCTGGCCTGTATATTCTTTGGCATGTTATTCTCCTGCGTCATCCGCTATCGTGAGAACGTCATTCTTCTCATTGTATTTACCTCCCTACCCTTCTTGTTCCTCACGGGAATCTCATGGCCCCAGAGCAACATACCCGGTGTATGGCAGGGTATATCGTGGTTGATACCAGGCACCTTTGGTGTCCGTGCTTTTATCCGCATCAATTCCATGGGAGCCACGTTAAGAGATGTGGGGTTTGAGTACACGATATTATGGCTACAGGTAATTGTCTATTTCTTCCTTGCCTGTCTGGTATACCGTCGCCAAGTGAAATTGGCCATGGACCAAAACGAAAGCGACAGCAAGTCGAAGGAATCCTTGGAACCAGTCACAGCACCATGAAAAAGGCGGGACATTTGAAAGTCCCGCCTTTTTCATCTTTATCTGTCGATAGTTACTTATGTGTGCCGACAATCTTTGTAGGAGGTAGTTCCTTGTTCCTTCTTCTGGTGACCGATGCCACCGCCTGGGCAAGATTGAGGAATGCTTGACCCGAAGCCGTATCGACTTTCATGGCTGCAGGCAAACCTTCATCTCCACTTTCTCTGATGCTCTGCACCAATGGTATCTGAGCCAGCAGAGGCAGTTGCATCTCTTCAGCCAGTTTTTTGCAACCCTCCTTGCCAAAGATATAATATTTGTTCTCCGGCAATTCAGCAGGTGTGAACCATGCCATGTTCTCGACCAATCCAAGAATGGGAATATTCACCTTTTCATTCTGATACATGTCAATCCCCTTCTTGGCATCAGCGAGAGCCACACTTTGTGGTGTGCTGACGATGACAGCTCCAGTAATCGCCAGGGTCTGCATCAGTGTCAGATGAATATCACTGGTACCAGGAGGAGTGTCCAAAATCATGAAATCAAGTTCGCCCCAATTAGCATCACCAATCAACTGTTTCAGCACATTAGAAGCCATTCCACCCCGCCAAAGGGTTGCAGTTTCAGGATTGACGAAAAATCCCACGCTAAGCAGTTTGACCCCATACTTTTCAACCGGCTGAATAAGATTTCGTCCATCCACTTCCTGGGCATAAGGTCTTTCCTCCTCCACACCAAACATTTTTGGCATGGAAGGGCCGAAAATATCCGTATCGAGCAATCCCACCCGATATCCCAGACGGGCCAATGCGATGGCCAGGTTGGCAGAGACAGTGCTCTTTCCGACACCTCCCTTTCCCGAACTGACAGCAATGATGTTTTTCACACCCGGCAGCAGTTTCTCAGGCTTAGGTTGGGGTTTGGAAGCAAACTCTGTGGTGATATTCACATTCACCTCATTCCCCACATGGTAATGGATGGCAGCCTCAGCGGCCTTGACCATGGATTTCATGAAGGGATCCGTCTCTTTTGGGAAAATCAGAGAGAACGACACATTCATTCCATCGATGCGCATATTGTCGGCTACCATACCACTTTCTACCAGGTTTTTCTTCGAACCCGGATAAATGACAGTGGCCAGCGCATCAAGAATCAAACGTGGGTAGAGCGTCATTCCTTGCACCCTCCTTCAGACTGTTCCTTGCACTCGTGAGCTTCCTTTACGATTTTCTCGCCATCAGCCAATTTACGGGCTTTGAAACCGAATCCCTCGAAAGCGTTGATAATATTCTCTTCGGTATTCTTCTTAGCATTGTATTCAATGGTAACCGTTTGGTCGGCCACACTTGTCACAACGGATTTAATTCCCTTGAGAGGTTTCAAATTGTTGATTACTCTGTTCTCACAATTTTTGCAATGCATTTGTGGAGTTGTGGTCAGCACCAAAGTACGAATATCCTTGGCAACCATAGCTGTTGCTGACAAAACCAGCAACATAGTCATCAAAACTTTTCTCATAAACTAAAATTGTTATTAGTGATTATTATGTGGCAAAGTTACGAAAAGTAGAGCGAAAAAGGTAAAAAAAGAGCAAGAAAGCGGTACAAAAAGAGTCTAAATAATTGTTTTTGCTTATTTTTGCACTAATCAAATCAACAACAAACTACGAAACAAAATGAGAACGAGGCATTTATTCACGTTGCTATGGATGTTGACATGTTTTATTCATCCCATCTATTCCGAAAACTATCCTTACAGAAGTGATGTTCTTTGGGTCACAGTGCCCGACCATAGTGACTGGTTATACAAAACAGGAGAGAAGGCGAAGATAGAGATACAATTCTATCAATATGGCATTCCCCGCGATGTTGTGGTAGAATACAGCATCGGCACAGATTTGTTGGAAAGCGACACCAAAGGAACGGTCACTTTGAAAAACGGCCGTGGCATCATCGACATAGGGACCAGCCCAACCCCTGGTTTCAGGGATTTACGTTTGACGGCCACATTAAACGGAACGAAATACCGCCATCATGTGAAGGTCGGGTTCTCCCCCGAAAAGATTCAACCATACACCCAGCTTCCAGGAGATTTTCAGTCGTTTTGGTCGAACACTTTATCCGAGAATCAGAAAATCCCCATGAAGTACAGCAAAGAGTTGGTAAAAGAGATGAGTGATGATGTAGAAGACGTCTATCTTGTCAAGCTCCAAGTCGACAAACGTCATTGGCTATATGGCTATCTCTTGTATCCTAAGAATGCTGCCAAAGGAAGTTGTCCTGTAGTTCTGACCCCTCCAGGTGCAGGAGTCAAGACCATCAAGGAAGTCACCTCCCGTCCTTATTATCAGGAAGC
>CACXDY010000327.1 GCA_902766505.1 uncultured Prevotellaceae bacterium | reverse complement strand
ATTTGGGTTTTGCTCCTTGTGGATAACTTCCCAGAGCCACCTTTCCGTCCTGGCCTTTGATGAAACGTACATCGTTTTTCATGCGGTAGTCGCGCCAGTCTAAGCCAAAGCCCAGAGAGATGAGGTCACCCTTTGTCTTGTTCATGTATAGGTCGAAGACCAAGGGAGTGAAGAATATTTCACCACTTTGCCCAAAGGAGTAGTCCATACCCGAAGACACCTTTTGGGGCAAGATAAAACCGAATCCAAGGTGTGCGGTAAGGTCCATCTTGCTGTCGTCGTCTTTGCCGATAGGCACCTTGGGCAGATTGTTTCCGTTGTCGCTCCTTTCTCTCACAAAATTGGAGCCTACCATATGAGCGGTTTCCTCGTAAACATAGTCGTTGTCGCCTTCACGCCCTTTCACCTTGATATTCAACAAGGAGTCATTGGTGATGATGGTGACTTTTTGGGGGCGATTGATGACCAATGTGTCATTGTCAGCGGCTTGTGATAATGCTGGAATGATTAAAAACAGAAGAGATAATAACTGTTTCATACGATTTTTTCGTTTCTAAAATGATAAGTTATTGTTTTAATGTCAGTGCAAATTTACTGCTATTTTGTCAGATTTTCCGTCTCTATGGTGTTAATTAGGGTAAAAATCATGGTTGTATGCTCAATAATATGTACCTTTGACCACTTAACACATTTGATTGCACGAAATATTTTTTGTTTTATCTAACAAACAGACAACATGAAAAAGTATTTGATGATGGCCTTTGTCGCCATGATGTCGGTTGCGAATGTCTCGGCTCAGAATATTCCTGTAGGAATGAGGATGGAAATTGGAGAAACAGAGCGCGACAAAAGCGAATATTCACTTTTCACTTACAAAGACGAGGATGGAACCTTCGGCTATTATCTGAGTCTTGGACGGGTGACCAAGATTTTAGGGGCTATACGCGACGATATTACCGATATGTCATTTGATGATATCAGGGAGACCAGCATTTGTCTTGGTGGCACCAAAGATGAGGCATTCGCCACACTCGACAGCATTCTCGCCCTCTACAACGAGGAACTGGAAACTTCCGTGGAGTTCCAAGGTCGTGCGGTTACAGGAAGCGGACGTCTCGGCGAGCCCGCCACTTCCCAATGTGTGGTGAAGAAGAATTTGGTCGGCGGCAAGCGCCTCCAGTTTATTTTTACCAGTGGAAAGCGTCAGGTGAGTACCTATCTTCCCAAATCGGTGGTCAAGGACTTGCGCCGTGACTTAAAAATCGACGTCAAACTGCATCCTAAACAGCACAGATAATTTCTGACAAAAGAATTTCAAAACCCTTGTTGCCGATGAGTGACAGGGTTGATAGGTGATTGGCGGCATCGGAGGAGGTGCCGCCAATCATCTGTTTTTGTGGGTATCATACCCATAGATGTCCTCTTTTTTAGGGTTATGGATGTAAATGGCATGAACAGAATAAACACGAAAAGAGAGTGTGCCATTCAGTTTTGGCACACTCTCTATAGTCGGGGAATACGTGATGTTTTAGAAATTGAAGGTTACGCCTCCCATGAATGTGGCGTGGGGCATGGGATAACCGAGATTGAACTCGTAACTCTGCCCTAAGAGGTTTTCTCCGCGGACCCATAGGCCGATGTGGCGGGTGAGAGCATAGGAGGCTGCAAGGTTGAGGAGACAGAAATTCTCCGTTTTCTCCTTTTCTCCAACCGCTGTGTAGAGACCGTTGACATATTGGAGGCCGGCGTTCAATGTCAGTTTTTGCCAGCAGCGGAAGTCCACTCCGAGGAATCCCTTGTATTTGGGAGCAGCCACGATGGGATGTTCCATGTGGAGAAGGGCGTGGTTGGTGGAGAGTTGCCAGTGGCTGTTGATGCGGTACTGGGCTTCCAGTTCCACCCCGTAATTCTCAATCTCTCCCGTATTGACATTCTTTCTCTCGATGGTTTGAATCATGTTGTCACCCTTGATATAGAAGAGGTTGGCGCCGTATTTCAGACCACCCAGACGATGCCGCCACGACAGTTCGTAGTTCCAGATACGCTCGGGTTCCAGTTCCTCATTTGATGGCGGGTAGAGGTATAGTTCGCGCATCGTAGGATTGCGGAAACCTTTACTCATCATGGCCTTGATTTCGCCGGTGGAGAAGGGACGGACGACAAGTCCGGCTTGCGGAACCCACTCCGTGCCGGTGATGGAGTGGTGGTCGAGGCGCATGCCTGCGTCAATGGTGAGCCAGCGGAACAGGTCTTGTCTGAAATCCACGTATCCTGCAATCTCATTGCGGTAGGAACGCCCGCTTTGTTTGTTGGGGGTGTCCAGCACCTCTCCGGTTTGCTTCGATGTGTAGTAGGCGTGGCCGTAGATATGTTGATAGTCCATGCCGACGGTCAGACGGTTGCCCTCAAACAGCCGTGCACTCTGATACCAGGAGATGCCCGTCAGTGCATCCTTCGAGCGGAAATACCGCTGAGTAGGTTTTTGGGGGTCTGCTGTGCCGTCATCTATCTTATGCCGTCCGAAATTGGTATACACACTCAGTGCACCGCTAGTCTTTCCGTAGTGGTTCTCGAGCGCTGCCGAGACCACGCCACGTGTAATCCACTGGTCGGCATCATAGAGCGGGCTGCTGACAACACCTGGATAGGATGCGTTGAAATGAGTCACGTTGCCGTCGATGTAGGCTTTCCAGTGAGGAGTGAAGTCGTAACCCAGTTTCAGATAACCTCCATATTGTTCGAAACCCATGCGTGGGCGGTGGTTGTCGGTGCGTCCATATTGAGCGGAGACGGTGGAACTGAACTTGCCGCTTCTCACCTGGTTGGATGCTTCGGCCTGGATGGTACCATAACTGCCGGCACCAAGGTCGATGCTTGTCTTCACGCCATCTTCATGCATCGAGCGGGTAACGATATTGAGCACACCACCCATGGCGTTGGAGCCATAGAGCACGGAGGCTGGTCCGCGCAACACTTCCACACGCTCGGCCATGAGTGTCTGATAACTGTCGGAGATGGGGTGTCCGTAGATGCCGTTGTATTGGGGATGACCGTCGATGAGTACCATCAGTTGTCCTGCTCCTCCCGTGATGCCGCGCAGGTTGATGCCCCCGGCAGCGCCTGTTGAGACTCCATAGCCCATCATCGACCGGCTGGTGACGAAGAGACCCGGCACCTGTTGCATGGCTGTGGGCAGGAGGTTGGTCTGATGTTGTTCGGTCAGTTGTTGGCGGTCGATGACTGTCACCGTCATAGGCAGATGGCGCACATCGGTGGCATTGCGTGTTCCGGTCACCACCACTTCCTCCAGTTGCAGTGAGTCGGTCTGTGCGAGAACACCATTGCTGCATGCAAAGGCCGCAAGTAATAAGAAGATATTTTTCATTATTTGTCGAGATCGATTAGCACATATTTTTTGGAGCCGAATCCGATTTTCTCAGCGTAGTCGGTGATATAGGTGCCATGTTGACGGTTGATACGCTGAATGAGGGGCTTGTTGTCATCGCCGGGCTTGCCTTGATAGTTGAACACCTTGTCCAGGCATGCTTGGTCGACTGCGACGGGGTCGAGGCTGGCCATGATACCCATGTCCATCAGTTCAGGTTTGGCGGGATGTCCGTCGCAGTCGCAGTCCACGGACATGTTGTTCATCACGTTGATATAAAGCACCCGTCCTCCGAAGTAATTGTGCACGGCCTGTGCGGCGGCGGCCATCGACTCCAGGAACGAGTCCTGAGTCTTGCCGACAGCCAGGTATTCTGGCGTCCATGCTTTCTTCGGGTCATCGGTCTTTCCGGCAGAGTGGATATAGCATTTTCCTGCAGTGGAGGCCACACCGATTGACGCATTCTTCAACACACCGCCGAATCCTCCCATGGCATGTCCCTTGAAGTGGGCGAGGTTGATCATGAAGTCGTAGTTGGCCAGGTGCTCACCCACAATGTCGTATTTCAAGTGCTTCTTATCCTGGATAGGTATGCGGATTTGGCCGAACTCATCCATCATGTCTACGGCGAAGATGGAGTCGAAACCATGTTGATGGATGGTTTCCCAGTGCTTCTTGGGGTCTTGGCGTGAACCACCATAGGCGGTGCAGCACTCCACGATGGTGCCGTTCACCTCGTCTACGAGGTTGCGGATGAGTGTGGGCTTGAGGTAATGGTTGTTGCCTCCCTCTCCTGTGGAGATTTTCACTGCCACCCGGCCATTGGCTTCCACGCCTAATGCCTTGTAGATTTTCACCAGCGACTCAGGCGTGATTTCTTTCGTAAAATACACTTTCGGCTGAGCCGACACAACTGCCGTAATCATCAACATGGCAGTCATCAATAATAGTCTTGCCTTTTTCATGTACTGTTTTTGTTTACAAAAATACTTGTTTTTTTTGTTAAACGCAGAAATATTTTTTTTGTTTTTGCATAAAGTCGTGGTTGTCGCAACAATCACAATGGTATTTGTCGATTGAAAATACATTTTTCAGATAAAACTGACAAGTAGTTGAATATCTTTGTGTGATTGGACTTGGCTCGTGATTGCTGTATTCACTTTTTTAGGTGGACTCTTTTGTGGCCTGCATAATTTTTATTACATTTGCACTTGGTAATAACATCATTTATCAAACGAAACCATGAAACAGCAAATCCATTTGACCACCTTCTTTTCTGTGGCCTTACCGTTGGCCCTTTCAGTGTGTATCATAACTGCTTGTGGCAAGGCCGTGAACTCCTCGAATGAACAGAATCCTGCATCCGGGAATGACACGGAAGTCGTTGCCGAGTCTGCAGGCGAAAGCATGAAAGCCCCTGTCGTCACGCCCGATGAAAGTGGGTTCATCCGCTTGTCACAATGTCCTACTGCTTATGATAAAATGGAGGTTGCCTTCTCTGATGACAACACCACAGTGACCATCACTTATGACGGACAGCAGATTCAGACCCTTTCCGATGCGGAAGACGGTCTGGTGGCGACAGGTGATGACGTCCCCGTGCACTTCATGGATGCCAATTTCGACGGATTTGTCGACATCTTCATTGGTCCGGGAGTATCGCGCACCTATAGTTCATTGCTCGTCTGGGATGAGTCGGAAAAGCAATTCAAGAGAATAGGTAGGTTGGGTGACCCCAGTTACCAGAACATCATGCTCTATCCCTCCAAGAAATGTGTTTTTGAGGGAGGAAGCAATTCTTGGTGCAATGAATCCTTCACGCGCAGCATCTGGGAGGATGGCAATCTGAAGAAGGTGGAGGAACTTTGTGTTGTCAGTGCCGTAGAGCAATATGGCGAATACGAAGTCGAAAACAAATACACACTGAGGGATGGCCAGCAAGAAGATATCCTTTCCACGGATGATATGTCTACTCTTCCATCCCCTTGGGGAAATTTCTTGGTCAGGTATAGTTCCGCCGAAGAACCTTGAGCACCTGCCGTCATCCTTTCTCGCCAAGTACGCACCAGCGGATGAAGGGGATGCGGCGAATCACCTCATACAACAGCGGTGAGAGCGTGAATACAGCGACGCTGAGGATGAGGTAGAGGGCCACAGACGGCAATGATGTGTAAATTTTCATCATATAGCCCAGGCTGGCGATGACCAGATAATGAACGACATACAGGCCGAAACTGGAGCGGGTCATATAGGCGGCAAAGGCATTCGTCTGATTCCAGCGAGACTTGAACCATGCCATCATCGCCAGGCACATGAGCCAGCCGTATAGGCAGTTCAATGGACTACCCAAATACGCGGGTGAGGTGTTGTCCTGACCGAAGGTGGTGACAATCAGCAGGATTCCCGACACTGCAGCGCAACCGAGCAGTGGAGCCCATATCTTGCCCAGTTTCTCCTGAACTTCTTCGTTGGAAAAGACGAAGTATCCCATGAGAAAGAGAATCAGGTAGAACAGCGGTTTGTAAAGGTTGTACAATCCGTCTATGGTATCTGGTCTGGGATGATGGATACTCATCTGTCCGCCAAGCCAGAAGAGGATACCCAGTAGGATAATCCACGCTATGTGAAGTTTGCCGGAGGCGGCATGAACCTTGTCTTTGGGGTCCAATTTCCGGATGACGGGCAGCAGCAGTGAGAACATCCACAAGTCTTGGATGAACCAAAGCGGACCGATGCCGCTGAAGGCCCAGATAAAATATTTTGCCGGGCCGGGTACACCCGCCGTCAGGTCGACACCTTGGGCATTACCCGCCACCTGCGTGTTGAAATATCCTGTCATCCATTGGAATACGAATAGTCCTATCGTGGCAGGCACTAAGAGTTTGCGTGTCCGTGCCTTCAGCCATTTTTTCATGCTATACTTCTCTAATGCATAACGGGCGCTTATGCCCGCCAACAGGAACAGCATAGGCATGAACCAGGGGTAGAGGATGTACATCACCACGTCTTGATACTGCGGTCCGTCGCCAAATCCGCCGATGCCACCAAAGACTCCTTTGTTATTGTAGAAATAGAAGACGTGGTAGAGGAGCACGAGTAGCACCGTCACCCACCGTAGATTATCCATCCATAGTTTTCTCATCGCAATT
>CACXDY010000326.1 GCA_902766505.1 uncultured Prevotellaceae bacterium | reverse complement strand
TCCACCATCAAGGAGGTGTAAGTGAACAAGAAATTGGAGTCAGTTTTAAGATGTACCACCCCGCCGTCGATCAGGAAGTGCCTGTATCTGTTGAGGAAGAAGGTGCTTGTCAGCCTTTTTCTTGGATTTTTCATTTGCGGATCGCTGAATGTCAGCCATATCTCTTGCACTTCATCCACATCGAAGAAACGGTCGATGATTTCGATGTGCGTTCTCAGGAAAGCCACATTGGTGAGTTTTTCCTCGAGCGCCTGTGTGGCCCCGGTCCACATTCTTGCCCCCTTGATATCGACCCCGATAAAATTGATATCAGGAAACATCCGTGCGAGGCCTACAGTATATTCACCTTTTCCGCAACCCAGTTCGAGAACGATGGGGTTTTGGTTATGGAAATACTTTTCACCCCATTTACCTCTCAAGTCAAAGGGAACGTGTTCCATTACCGAAAAAGGGTATTGGAACACGTTCTCATATTTAGCCATATCGGCGAATTTCGCCAGTTTTCCCTTACTCATTCAATGATAACCTTCGTCCATCCATGCTTGTCCTCGATGGTTCCGTATTGGATGCCCCTTAGCGTATCATAGAGTTTTTTGGAAATAGGTCCAGGTTGTGAGCCAAACTCAAACCTCTCGCCTGTATCCAGATCATCGATGTAAGAAATAGGACTGATGACAGCGGCTGTACCACAAGCGCCTGCCTCCTCGAAGGTAGCGAGTTCTTCCTCCGGTATAGGTCTTCTCTCTACTTTCAGTCCCAAGTCCTCAGCCAACTGCATCAAGCTCTTATTGGTGATGCTTGGCAGGATGGAGGTAGACTTTGGTGTGACATACGTATTGTTTTTGATTCCGAAGAAATTTGCTGCGCCACACTCATCCATGTATTTTTTCTCCTTGGCGTCGAGATAGAATTCGCAGGCATATCCCTTCTCGTGAGCCATGTTATTGGCGAAAAGCGATGCGGCATAGTTGCCACCCACCTTATAGCGTCCTGTACCCAAGGGAGCCGAACGGTCATAGTCGCGTATGATGACATACGGATTAGTGGAGAACCCACCTTTGAAATAAGGTCCCACGGGTGTGACAAAAATCATGAAAAGATACTCCTTGGCAGGATGTACGCCCACCTGTGCGGATGTACCGATAAGCAAAGGTCTGATATATAGCGTGGCTCCACTCTCGTAGGTGGGGATGTATTCCTGGTTCAATCTGACTACCTTAGCCACCATTTCCTCAAACAACTCTGTGGGCACTTCAGGCATCATGATACCACGGCAAGTGCTCTGCAGTCGCGCAGCATTTTCGTCAACCCTGAACACCCTGACCTTTCCGTCGGGACATCTGTAGGCCTTCAGTCCCTCGAAAGCTTCCTGTCCATAGTGCAGACAAGTGGCAGCCATGTGCAATTTGAGGTACTCATCCGAACAGACTTCGATTTCTCCCCATTTTCCGTCTTTGTAATAACAACGTACGTTGTAGTCGGTCGGCATATAGCCGAAAGACAAGTTCGCCCAATCTAGATTTTTCATATTCTTCGTGAGTTAGAGTATTGACATGTTTTTGCAAAGGTAGTGTTTTTTTGTCAAGAACACAAAAATAGGATGAATATTTTGATTTATCCCCGAATTAGCTTACCTTTGTTCACATAATCAAGTTATCCATTACATCCATCAATCAGAACACATTATGCGAATAGGAATCATCATTGCCATGGACAAGGAGCTTGCCCAAATGCGCACACTGCTTTCCGATGCCCACACCGAAAAAGAGGGGCATCTTGAATATATCCTCGGAAACATCGGTGACAAAGAGATTATCATGCAGAAATGCGGCATTGGAAAAGTGAATGCTGCAGTCGGTGCGACAGAAATGATTATCCATTACCATCCCGACATCATTTTGTCGACGGGCTGCGCTGGTGGCGCCTCTACCAGCCTTCACGTGACCGATGTCGTAGCAGGCAGTCAATATACCTATCACGATGTCTATTGCGGGAGTGAGGTGAGCTACGGACAGTTTGTTGGCATGCCGGCTGTTTTTCCTGCTGACGCCAGGCTACTGGAAAAGGTAAAAAGTCTGCATACGAGCATCCCTGTTCATACAGGCATGATGGTCAGTGGCGACTGGTTTGTAGACAGTCGTGAGAAGATTCGCGACATTCTTGACCATTTTCCCGAGGCGACAGCCGTAGACATGGAAAGTGGTGCCATTGCCCAGACCTGCTACTTGCATGAGGTGCCCTTCATCTCCTTCCGTGTCATCAGCGACGTACCGCTGAGCGACGACAAAGCCTCCCAGTATTTTGATTTTTGGGAGCGTCTTGCCAACGGTTCCTTTGAAGTGACCAAGTCGTTCATTGAAGCATTATAGACAAAATACAATCAAAAAAGTCCTGCCAAACAGCAGGACTTTTTGATTATTGGTTTTGTATTTTGTCGCGTTTTCTCTCATTGTGGTCAAGAATGGTTTTCCTCATTCTCATGCTCTTGGGAGTGACTTCCACCAACTCATCCCCCTTGATGTATTCCAGACATTCCTCCAGACTCATTATCACCTTGGGGATAATGCGGGCTTTCTCATCACTACCGCTTGCGCGCACATTGGTCAGCTGCTTGGCTTTAGTCACATTGATGACCAAATCATTGTCATGGACGTGTTCACCGACGACCTGTCCGGCATACACTTCTTCGCCTGGGTCGATAAAGAACTTACCCCTGTCCTGCAGTTTGTCGATGGAATAGGCGTAAGCTGTACCTGTCTCCATGGCGACCATCGAGCCGTTTACCCTTCTTGAAATCTCGCCCTTGAAGGGTTGGTATTCCTTAAATCTATGAGCCATGATGGCCTCACCCTGACTGGCCGTGAGGACATTGGTACGCAAGCCGATGATACCCCTTGATGGAATATTGAACTCGATGTTGGTACGGTCGCCCTGAGTTTCCATCGATGTCACCTCACCCTTTCTTCTGGTAACCATATCAATCATTTTGCTGGCAAACTCCTCAGGAACATTGATTGTCAATTCCTCAATCGGTTCACATTTGACGCCATTCATTTCCTTGTAGATTACCTGGGGCTGTCCCACTTGCAACTCATAGCCTTCACGCCGCATGGTCTCTATCAGCACAGAAAGATGCAGCACACCTCTTCCGCTCACTATCCACCGGTCGGTATAGCCCTCCAGTTCCTCCACTTTTAGAGCGAGGTTTTTCTCGAGTTCTTTCTGCAACCTCTCGTTGATATGGCGTGATGTGCACCATTTTCCCTCCCTTCCAAAGAAAGGCGAGTCGTTGATGGTGAAGAGCATACTCATGGTAGGTTCATCGATGGAGATAGGAGGCATGGGCTCCGGATTTTCCAAGTCGCAAATGGTGTCGCCAATCTCGAAATTCTCCAGACCTATGATGGCGCAGATGTCTCCACTTCCCACTTCCTGGGTGCGCACATGGCCCATTCCCTCGAAAGTGTGTAGCTCTTTGATTTTCGTTTTCTCTTTCGTTCCATCCCGGTGAGACACCGTGATGCCCATGCCCTCGGTCAATACTCCCCTGTGAACCCTACCCACAGCGATACGTCCTGTATAGTTGGAGTAATCCAACGAGGTAATCAGCATCTGAGGCGTACCCTCCAAGACTTGCGGTGCCGGAATGACTTCGATGATTTTGTCGAGCAGATAAGTGATGTCATTGGTGGGTGTATTGTAATCCTCTCCCATCCATCCATTTTTTGCACTTCCATAGACTACAGGGAAGTCGAGTTGGTCTTCTGTAGCATTGAGGGCAAACATGAGGTCGAACACCATTTCATAGACTTCCTCTGGTCTGCAATTCGGTTTGTCCACTTTGTTGACAACCACTATTGGCTTCAGTCCTATTTCCAATGCTTTCTGCAGCACGAAACGAGTTTGAGGCATTGGGCCTTCAAAAGCATCCACCAAGAGGAGGCATCCGTCAGCCATATTGAGCACACGCTCCACCTCTCCACCGAAATCAGAGTGTCCCGGAGTATCGATGATATTGATTTTTACGCCCTTGTAATTGATTGATACATTTTTCGAGAGGATGGTGATTCCCCTTTCCCTCTCCAGGTCGTTGCTGTCGAGTACCTGGTTGCCGATATCCTTTCCCTCACGGAAAAGGTTTCCAGCAAGCATCATTTTATCAACTAAAGTGGTTTTGCCGTGGTCCACGTGTGCAATAATGGCAATGTTTCTTATTTCCTGCATATTGTATCCTAAAATGCTACATCTAATTCTAATTAGAGAATTAGTGTTGTTAAAAATCGGCTGCAAAATTACAAATAATCGGTGTAACGAAAGAATTATTTGCAAATATTGCATCAAAAGTATGAATAAAAAGCGAAAAAAGTTTGTCTTTTCAAAGAAAAGTAGTAATTTTGCACCCGCATTTTTTATGCGATTGATTCACTTTATTCAATTTAACCCAAACAAGATGTATTTAGACAAGGCAAAAAAAGCAGAGATCTTTGGAAAATACGGAAAGTCTAACTCTGATACTG
>CACXDY010000325.1 GCA_902766505.1 uncultured Prevotellaceae bacterium | reverse complement strand
TTGAACTTGTTGCGCTGCGGCTGCATGTTGCTCTGGTAGAAGGTCTGGATGTTGGCTTCACGGCTGTTGAGACGGTCGTATGAGGGGCAGATGTGTCCGTGGTCGTAACCGGAACTGTAATAGGGGTCGCTGCCAAGGGTGGCCGACATGGGAATATCGGGGTCCCAAGGATATTGGCTCTCACCATTGCCGGCATACCAGCGGCTCACGTTCTTCACGCTGTTGCTTTTGTCCAAGGTGTAGCAGGTCCACCGCTGCGATTTCTTACGGCTGTCCCATTCCACCATGAAGTTGACACCGTAGTCCCTGGTGCTGTGCACCACCACGAGGTTGTCGCTCGTCCCTTTGAGACGTGGCACTTCCAACCGCGCAAGCTCTGGACGGGTAGTGGGGTTGGCATTGATGTTTTTCACTGCTGACGGTGTGTCTGTCCCATTTCCGTCGTCTTCATGGCAACTTGTCATCAGCAGACCGCCGAAGAGTGCCAGCAGGGGGATGAGGCGATAGGTTCTCATAGGCTTGGGGTTTAGAAAAAGGTGCGAATAAGCGCATATGCAACTACGCTTCATTCGCACCTCTGTATGTTTCTCCTGATGGGCGCTAAGCCCGTCTTGAGTGTATGTCGTTATTTCTTGATCTTGCCGTAGCGGCTCATGAAACGATCCACGCGTCCTGCGGTGTCCACCAGCTTGTTCTTGCCGGTATAGAATGGGTGCGAGGTGTTCGAGATCTCGATTTTCACCAATGGATAAGTCTCACCTTCAAATTCCACTGTCTCCGATGTTTTGCAAGTGGACTTTGTAAGGAACATATCGCCGTTGGACATATCCTTGAATACGACGGGGCGATAGTTGTCGGGATGAATGCCTTTTTTCATTTTTTTATTGTTCTTGTTATGTTAATTGAATCCTAATTTCACGTTTGGGGTGCAAAATTACGATTTTTTTCAGTCATAACAAAATTTTTACCCGTTTTTTATTCCATTCTTGTGATTTTGGTTCATCAGGGCTTGGTTCCTACACCGTTGCCGCCGATTTCCGCATAGGTCACCGACTTGACTCCAGTCACACCGAAATAGCGCTCGATATTGCCGTAAAGCAGCACTTCCTTGCCGTAATTGCCGGGGTTGTCTTGCAAATTGACGCCGACGCGTACATCGCCGCTGGGCAACTGGATAGGCATGCAGTTTTCGACATTGGTCTCTGTGGCTGAGGCAGCTATCAGGATGTTGGTCTTCACTTGACAGCCATCGCTGGTGAAATGAGCTCCGGTGGCGTATACCTGGCCTTCCACATAACCGACGATGAAGCCTTTCACATACACACCTGTTCCGCTGCCGGCTGCCTGGGCGGCAGATACGCTGTAAGGATTGCTGTACGAACCTGCGCCGCCGTCATCGGGATTCGAGGGTTGGGTTCCGCCACCGTCATCGGAGGTGCTGCCGTTGAGCGAGTAGATATAGCTCTTGTTCTGCACGGTCTCCGGCGTGTTGCCACGGTAGTTCACCACTTTTCCGCAGATGATGACCTCATCGCCCACCTTGATCTGGGTGTTGCCGCTTTCCCACTTCTTATTGCCGAGGAAGAGGGTGCGGAACACGTAGAACGTGTTGTTTTCAGTACCGTCGTCCGAAATGTAGAAAGTGGCATTGCCATATTCGGCGGAGAAGGTGCCGTTGTTGGCTATCTTGGCTATCTTGCCCTTGATGTAGTAATCCTTCTCGCTGTCTGTGTCGGCTGGCAGTGAACTGGCATAGTTGTTGGCGGCAACTGCGTTCCATGGGTTGGCTAAGGTGCCGTCACCGGTGGGCTGACCTGGCGTTGGGGTCTCACCACCACCTCCTCCTTCGGAAGTGCCGTTGAGTGAGTAGATATAGCTCTTATTCTGCACGGTCTCTGGCGTGTTGCCACGGTAGTTCACCACTTTTCCGCAGATGACAACCTCGTCACCCACTCTGATTTGGGTGTCGCCGTTAGCCCACTTCTTGTTACCGAGGTAGAGGGTGCGGAAGACATAGAACTCTCCACTTTCCGTACCGTCTTCTGAGATGTAGAACGAAGCGTTGCCATACTGAGCAGAGAACTCACCGCCGTTGGCGATACGCGAAATCTTACCCTTGATGAAAATGTCATTGGTGCTCTCCACGTCTGCTCCAAGACTTGATGTGTAGTTGTTGGCTGCCACGGGGTTGTATGGGTCGGCTTGTGTGCCGCTGCCCTTGGCTTCGCCAGCGGGTTGTGGTGCACCGCCCTCGGTCTTGCCGTTGAGTGAATAGAGGAAGGCCTTGTTCTGTGCGGTCTCCAACGTTCCATTGTAGTTGGTTACCTTTCCACAGATGATGACCTCGTCGCCCTCATTGAGCAAATCACCGCTGGTGTATTTCTTGTTGCCGAGATACAGGGCGCGGTAAATGAGGAATTGGTTCTTGGTCGTTCCGTCATCCGAGATGTAGAATGCGGCATTGCCATATTGGGCGGTATAGTTCTCACGGATGGAAACTACCTTACCCTTGATGAAGATGTCTTGTGTGCTCTCAGCACCGGCTTCCAGTGCGCTGGCTACTGCAATTGCTGCAGCCACATTGTACGGGTCTGCCACGGTGCCGCTGCCGGTTGGCTCGGCTGGCTCACCCGATTGGTTGTTGCTCTGTGTCGGAATGTCAAATGGTGCGGGCACGTCCTCGCAGGCGGTAAAGGCGAAGACCGCTGCAACCATCAACAGCAATGAATAAATAGACTTTTTCATAATGTATGTCGTTTTTTGTGATTTCTGGTGATAACTTCTTTATTCGGCTGGTTTGATGTCGTCGGATGTCCGCATCAAGATTTGCCAGGTGTTGCGGTAGCGGGTGAAGATACCTGTCACGTCTACCTTGCCTGTAGGCATCTCGTTGCCGGCAAAGTCGGCATAGGTGCTGGTGCGGAGTACGATGTTCGAACTGCTGAGACCCTTGAAATTGCGGTTGGCGCAGTTGGAGGTCAGTGTCACGCTGCCATCCGAGGGGGCATAGACGGCCTTGCCGTCAGCGGCTTGCAACTCCACGCCCTTCAGAGTCATGAGGCGGCCACAATGGGAGACAAGATAACTCGCATTACCCAAAAGGCTCACATCGAACACCTCTGGCTGCACGTCCTTCTTGCCCAGAATCTTGAAGTGCTGTCCCCAGATGTAGCGGCTCATGCGGCTCACATAGGTCGAACCGCTCGCACTCGTGTAGGGAACACCAATCTCGCCTTGCTGACCGTAGGCTCCCACATAGAGACCTTTGAGGTCGACAAGGATTTCCTGTCCGACGGGCAGATAGCCGAACAGACCGCCTTGGTTGATGCAGATAATCATGGCGGCGGTGCCGTCCTCGATGATAACCTCATTATATATATTGCCTTCAATGTCATTGCCGACAACGGTTCCCTTGATTTGGATGTCGTCGGTTATCTCCTTCATGCCGTTGTTGTTGATGACCGTATTGTAGGTGTCCTTGAAGTCGGCAATGCTGATGACGTTGTGCTCCGTGATGGCGTTGTTGCCGTAAGGACTGCTGGTCAGGTCGGGAGCGTCAAATTCGTCGGCCATGCACGATGCCAGAAGGACCGTGACGGTGAGCATGATGATATTCTTGATGGTTTTCATATCCGTATGGTTTTAGAATCGATAGGTCAGGTTAAGCATGCCGTTGATGCCGTAAGCGTAGAACTTCTTCGGGTTACGTGAGAATTTGTAAGCCCTCTGGTTGTTCATCAGGATGTTGTCGCCGTCCTGCTTCACGGTGTAGTCGCTGCGGCTCTGTTCGTAACCGCCGGTACAGAGATGTTGGTTGTTTAGGATGTTGGTCACCGAGAGGTTAATCGACAGCTGCTTGCCGCGCTTCAGCCTCAGACTCTTTCCGATGGAGCCGTCCACCATAAATCCTCCCTTGCCGCGGGCCTGCTCCGGCACGTCAAAGGTGCCGTCGTTGTTCACGCGCTGCATGGTGGTCAGTGTACCTTGGTAGCGGTAGCTGGGCGAATAGCTCAGATAGATGCGGTCGTAGTAGTTGCAGTTCAGGTCGATGAACCAGCCGCCGGAACTGTAGGAGAAAATCACACTGGCGGCTGTCAGCGGAGTGCCCGACTCGTGCATGCCCTTGTTCATCACGATGTCATCGGTGTAGGTGACTTTCGTCGAGTTCATATAGCGTACGCGGGCATTGTTCGTATTCTCACCTTCGTTGAGGGCGCCTATCAGCGTTACGTTGAACGAAGAGGTGAACTTCACGTTCAAACCGGCTTCCACACCATAGTAGCGCTTGTTGATACCGGTCATAGAGACATACGAGAACGAGTTGATGTCGTCGAAATAGAAATTCTGCCATTCTGTGCCGTGGCTGACATGATAGTAATAGGCGTTCAGGTTGAGGTGGAACCGGCTGTTCTGGAACTGATAGCCTAATTCGCTGCTGAACAGATGCTCGTTGCGCAGGTTGGTCACGAAGTCGTTGTTCATCTCTGGCGAGACGAAGGCGGTCGTAATCTGTGGGGCGCGGAGCTCAAAGCCTGCACCAACGAGAAGGGTGCTTCCACCGCCTAAGTTGATGCTTGAGCTGTATTTGCCACCACCGCTGAGGAAGTGGGCTGCTTCGCTCTTCCCGTAGGAACCGTCGGCGAACATACCGTTGCGCATGTTGCCTTCACGCTGCATGCCGTCGTAGGTCAACTTACCTGCAATGCTGTAGTGAAGCACACCGAAGTTCTCTGTGTAGTTACCCCATAACTGACCGCGGCGGGCATACAGGTTGTAGTCATAGCCGAAACGGTCGCCTTCTGCCACCGTGGCGTTGCGGTTGTTCAGGTCATACTGCACAATGTCGCTTGTCGAGGCATAGTTTCCTACTGCGTAGGTGTTGATGTTGTGGAAGGTCTTGGCGCCCAACATGTCGTCCATTGTCTTGTAGTGCATGCCCTTGTTGGTGCCCAACGTGAGACCGAGGTTCATGTGCGACTTGTTGGTCAGCTGTGAATGAAGTATCGACGACAGGGCAAGGTGGATGTTGTCGTTGTGCTTCGCTTCTACATAGTACAAGGCATCGGCGCCTTGCTCGTTGGCATTGCGGTTCGACCAGTACAGACGGTCCCAGTTGATCTGGCGGTTCTCCTTCGAACTGGTCAGGAACGACAGGGCGTTGTTGAAGTCGAAGAGAGCCTGGTCGGTGCGGTATTGGTCATCGGTTTCATCCCATACATCAAAATTGCTGCTCGGAAGGTTCTTCCAGTAGTCGGGCTGGGGATTCTCCGCGTTGTTGTAGTTCAGACGCGTGCTCTTATACGTACTGTACTTGCCCAGCAACGAGGTGGTCAGACGGGTCTTCTTGCTGATAGTCCAGTCCCAGGTGAAGAGACCCGTGGGAGCAAAGTCGTTGATGACACGGGAGTTGCGGACCTTGCCGTTCTGATAACCCCAGTATGGGTTATACTGGTAGTTGTTGGCTATCCAGTAACTCTCATCGGTTCCTGCTCCTTGTGAGGCACGCTCCGTGGGGTTACCCCAGGTCGACAGCGAGAACGAGTGGTTGCCTGCCAACTTCTGAATGCCAAGGTAGTAGGACACGGAGTTGTAGAAGGTGCCTTCTACATAGCCGCGGTTGGCCCAGCGGTAGCACAGGCTTCCGGCAAATGCCCAACCTTTCTCGCTGATGCCACTGCCGTACGTGTACATGCCGCGGAGCGTGTAGTTGCGGTTGGCGCCACTAAGCGAGAGCTTGTTGCCCGCAGCCACCTGTGAGGCACGGAAATTGTAGTTGTTGCTGCCTCCCAGCGCAGTCATCGAGAAATTGTTGTCCTCGAAAGGCAGCGAGGCATCAATGTTGCGCGTCAGGTTGTTGATACCTCCCACGTTGGAATACCTGAACTGACCGGATTCCAAATCGTTCATCGGGGCACCGTTGACATAGATGTCATTGTATTTCTGACCTAATGCGCGATAGCGGAAACGCACGGGGGAAAACAGGTATCCCACCTCATTGGCATATACGTTGGTGCTGCTGGTGAGGATCGTCACGTTCTGCGACATGTCGTCGTCCTCACCCAACTGGGCCTCCGTGAAGGTGAAGGCCGCCTCGTCCAACACAATGGTCTGCTCCAATGAGTCTACCTCCTGCCCAAAGGCAAGAGGGGTGTAGCAGAGTGCAAACACTGCTATTTTCAGCATTTTTTGCATAAGACAATGAATTGATTAATGTGTTTGGATGCAAAGTAACAAAAAATAATTTAAAAAAACCATAAACCGCTACATTTTTTTTTGAAAAAACATAGCCGCATATCCATTATTTTTTTTTATTTTTGCAAAATGTAAAGAGGACGTATACCAGAAAATAACTAAAATCAAATAATATGAAAAGATTTCTCCTATTAATCGCAGTCCTGGCTGTTGGCTTGGCTGCACACGCACAAAAGCAATATAAGGTTTATGCCGTTGGTTTCTACAACGTGGAAAACCTGTTCGACACTTGTCATGACGTGGGAAAGAATGACTATGATTTCCTTCCTGAAGGCTCTTATAAGTGGAATGGCCTCAAATATAGGAAAAAACTTCACAATATGGCCCGGGCACTTTCTGAGATAGGTACCGATACCGGAAGTGGAAAACTGCCGTTGGGATGCGCCGTCATCGGTATCTCTGAGGTGGAGAACAGCAAGGCGCTCGACGACCTCGTGGCTCAACCCGAGCTGGCCGCGCGCGGATATAAATATGTACATATAGAGGGACCCGACCGCCGTGGTGTCGACTGCGCCATGCTCTACAATCCTTCCCTCTTCACAGTGCAGGACGTTGTGCTCGTTCCGTATGTACAGGAACTGGAACAGGATTCTGCCTATTACACCCGTGGTTTCCTCACCGTTTCGGGACTGCTCGACAACGAGCCGTTCTCCATCATCGTTTGCCACTGGCCAAGCCGTGCCTCTGGCTCTTTCTATCGTGAAAGTGCCGGCCGTCAGGTTAAAGTGGTGAAGGATTCCATACTCCGCGCCGACCCCACCAGGAAAGTCATCGTGATGGGTGATATGAACGACGACCCACACAATGCCAGTATGAGACGTGAACTCAGTGCAAAACCTGAAATCGCTGATGTGAAGGATGGGGATATGTACAACCCTTGGTGGAACGTGCTCGACAGCGGAAGAGGTACGCTGCTCTATAACGGCTCGTGGAATCTCTTCGACCAGATTGTGATGACCCCCAACTTGCTTGACCGTGACAACACACGAGATTTCAGAACGCTCACTTATTGGAGATGCCAGATTCAGTCCCTCCCTTATCTCGTGCAGGAAGAAGGTAAATATAAAAATGCACCCAAACGTACCACAGCAAGTGGCGTATGGCTCGATGGCTATTCTGACCACCTGCCTACTGTGGTCTACCTCATCAAGGAGAAACAATAATGGGATATTCCGGCGGACAGGAAACCATGGAAGGTGGGGTTATCTCTCACCCGTGGCTGCCTTTCTTGCCTGAGCATACTCAGGTGCTTTTCCTCGGTAGTTTCCCTCCCGATCCCAAACGTTGGTGTATGGATTTCTTCTATCCGAATTTCATCAACGACATGTGGCGGATTTTCGGATTATGCCTCTATGGCGACAGCAACTATTACGTTGATGTGGAGAACCGGGTGTTCCGTCATCAAATGATTGTCCGGGAGATGACTTCCCTGGGGGTGGGATTCTATGATACCGCCCTAAAGGTCAGGCGCCTGAGGGATACCGCTTCCGACAAGGACTTGGAGGTGGTGTGTCCTACCGACCTGGATGCATTGCTCGGGGCGGCACCAGGACTGAGAGCCGTGGTCACCACAGGTCAGAAAGCAACCGACATCGTGACACGACATTTTGATATCGTGCCGCCGAAAATGGGGGAGGGGGTTCCGTTCTCCTTTCAGCAAAGGCCGCTGATGCTTTACAGGATGCCGAGCAGCAGCAGGGCATACCCCATGAAACTGGCGCAAAAGGCCGCATATTATCAGACCATCTTTGATTTATACATCAATCAACACTATACAACATGACTATTATTGGAATAGCTGGCGGTACAGGTTCCGGAAAAACCACCGTCGTGAGAAAAATCGCACAGGCGCTGCCACCTCATTATGTGGCTGTCGTTCCTCTTGACTCTTATTACAACGATACCTCACACATGACGGAGGAAGAGCGGCAAAACATCAATTTCGACCATCCGGATGCCTTCGACTGGAAACTGCTCATCAAGCACATCAATATGCTGCGCAATGGTGAGTCTATCGAACAGCCGACCTATTCTTATATTTTATGCAACAGACTCAAGGAGACGGTGCATGTGGAGTCTAAACCGGTGATTATCATCGAGGGCATCATGACGCTCATCAATAAAAAACTCCGTGACCTTATGGACCTGAAATTGTTTGTCGATACCGACAGCGACGAACGCCTCATCAGAAACATACGTCGTGATGTCGTCGAGAGAGGAAGAACGGTCGACATGGTTCTCGAACGCTACCTCTCTGTGCTCAAACCTATGCATGAGCAGTTCATCGAACCGACAAAGAAATATGCCGACCTCATTATTCCACAGGGCGGAGAAAACCTGAAAGGTATCAGCATACTCTGCAAGTATATCGAGGGACTGGTTCCCGAGGTCGACATCAATAAACTATGACCACCCTGCTCCTCGCCAGACATGGGGAAACCATCGACAATGTCAGGCAAATCATGCAGGGGCAGACACAGGGGGAACTGACCCCCAAAGGTGTGCTGCAGGCCGAGGAACTGGCTGCTCGATTGGCTGATACTGATATTCAGGCTTTCATTGCCTCCGACTTGAAACGCTCCATCGATACTTGCACCGTTATCGCACGACAACACGGGCAGGAGGTGCAGACCACTCCTCTTCTCAGAGAACGCGACTGGGGGGATTTCACGGGGTTGTTCATTCCTGACCTGAAGGATAAGGTGTGGCCGACGAATATTGAAAGTCTGGAACAGCTGAAAGACCGGGCTCGACGGTTCCTGGATATGGTCAGCAAGGATTACCCCGACGCCACGGTACTTGCCGTAGGACATGGTATCATCAATAAAGCCATACAGTCGGTGTTCTACGGTAAACCCATGAAAGAGGTCCCCAGAATGACCAATGCGGAGGTGAGAACCCTCCTGCTGAAATGACATAAAGCAAATGACTCCCAACAACAACGGGCTGACCTCGCGGCCAGCCCGTTATTCATTGCCTATTCAAATAATTATCTTTTTTCCAAACAATCTTATACCTAAAACCAAATCAATTACCTATTTCAAATTTGATGTCTATTTTGTAGTTTTATGATGTTTCACTTTTGAGAGGTCATTTCTTAGCGTCTGCCACCGAAACTCCTGTGACCACCGCCACCACCACCGCTGTGACTACCGCCACCACGACTGCCGCTGCTGAATCCGCCGCTGCTGTGGCTGCCGGAACTGCGTCCGCTGCTGAATCCGCTGCTGTGGCTGCCGGAACTGCGTCCGCTGCTGAATCCGCCGCTGTGGCTGCTGGAACTGCGGCTGCTGCTGAATCCACTGCTATGGCTGGAACTGCTTGAGCTGCTGCGGCCGAAACTACGGGAAGGAGTGGAAGAGGAGGAACCTATGCTTCTGCTCGATGAGCCATATCGACTCGTAGAGGAAGAGGTGCCGCGGTCCATCCTGTCTCTGCTGGAGCTGGAAGAAGAACCAAAGCTGGTCGAAGGACCATCGTTACGACGGCTGAAGGTGGTGCCGTCATTGCGGCTGCTGGAACTGCTGCTGCGGCTGCTGCCAAATCCTGATCTGCTGCTGACTTCGGGAGTTTGGCGGACAGTCATGTCGCGTGTGCTGCTGCCGATACGCTCCTGACTCTTTAATGTGGCGTGGTTGTCGGTACCTCTGTGGGTAGACATGTTGCTGTTGGGACGGCTGTTTCCACCGCGACCCATGTCGCCATTTCCTCCACGGTTTCCACCACGGTCTCTATTGCCGAAACCTCCTTGGTTGTTTCCACCATGTCCTCTACCCATGTCGCCGTTTCCGCCATGGCCACCATGTCCACGTCCGAATTCTCCACGGTCGAATCTGTCGCGCATTCCTCTGCCGTGGTCACGGTCACGGCCATGTCCAACGTGTCCGAAGTTACGTCCGTGATACCAGCTGCGTCCGCCGTTCATTCTCCAACTGTGTCCACCGCGGTATACGGTCCAGAAATGAGGACGGCCGAAGTAGAAATAGTCACGGTAGGGGTAACGGGCGTAGATGCCGAAATGCCAGTAACCGGATGCCCAGTACAGTGGACGGTAGAAATACGAGGCAGCCAAATAGAGTTGATATTGCCAATCAAATAGGATATAGCTCAAGTCGAGATTGCGCTGATTCCAATACATGCCATAAAGGTCATCTTGGGTGTTGACGCTCATCAGATAGTCGAGATTCACCTCATAGGCGGCCTCATACTGCTCCTCGGTGAGGTTCAGCTCATAAGCCATCTTGTCAGTGAGGAACAATGCCTGTTCGCGGGCCTGCTCGTAACCCATTGCCTTAGCAGAGAGGGTGATGGTCAGCAGTGCTGTCATGGCTATCAGAAATCTTTTCATTGTCGTAAATTTTATTTGTTAGTTATTATTTCTTATTCTCACGATGCAAAGAAACAAACTTTTTCATGCATACAAAAAGGATTTTCCCTAACAACAAGGGGGAAAATCCCTAAACCTACATCCCTCCCTATTATATATATACAATAACCAAGTATAGATAAAAACAATAACAAACAAAACACAAGTCGAGCGCAGCAATCAAAAAAAGAAAAACCGAGCAAAGCGATCATAACCCAAACCAAGTGCAGCAAGCAAAAGAACAAATAACGAGCGCAGCAAGCCAAAAAACAAATAACGAGCGAAGCAAAGTTACCCCACGTCAAGGTGAGCGAAGCGAACAAAAATAAGAAAACCGCGACC
>CACXDY010000324.1 GCA_902766505.1 uncultured Prevotellaceae bacterium | reverse complement strand
GCAACATATCAAAATTTGTTCTTGACATTTTTTGTTGAATTATAAAATTGTTTACTTTCCTTTTTAGTGCTATCAGACCAACCGGCGGGTAATCTTCAGGCTATGCGGCCATGGCAAGAGTCCCGTCAGTTTGGATGCTAAACATATATGCAGTTCGATTAACGCTTGCTGAACTGGAAGCGAGCACGTGCCTTTGGACGACCTGGCTTTTTACGCTCAACAGTTCTGGAGTCGCGTGTAAGGAAGCCCTGGCTCTTGAGGGTTTTCTTGTCCTCAGCGTTGATCTTGACAAGTGCACGGGCGATAGCGAGGCGCAAAGCCTGGCTCTGACCTGTGAAACCACCACCGTCGAGGTTCACCTTGATGTCATATTTTCCGGCTACGTCGAGCAGTTCGAGTGGCTGTTTCACCACATACTGCAGGATGGCTGAGGGGAAATAGTCCTCGAGGTCCCTTTTGTTGATGACAATCTTGCCGGTACCCTCTTTGAGGTATACGCGTGCCACAGCGCTCTTGCGGCGGCCTATTGCATTGATATATTCCATATCTCGTTATTATTTATACTGGTTGATGTCGATTGCTTTGGGTTTCTGAGCCTCGTGTTTGTGCTCTGTGCCCTCATAGATATAGAGGTTGTAGAGAAGGCTTCTTCCGAGGGGACCCTTGGGGAGCATGCCCTTCACAGCATGGCGGATGATACGCTCTGCACCGTCTTTCTTCAAACGAAGTTTGGCGGGAGTGTCAAAGCGCTGACCACCTGGATAGCCAGTATAGCGTGTATAGAGTTTATCGGTCTCCTTGTTTCCAGTGAAGACCACTTTGTCGGCATTGATGATGATGACATTGTCACCACAGTCGACATGAGGTGTAAATGTGGGCTTGTATTTTCCACGGAGCAACTTTGCCACCTTGGAGCAGAGACGACCGACCACCTGGCCGGAAGCATCGATGACCACCCACTCTTTCTTGGCTGTTTCCTTATTCAGGGAAATAGTCTTGTAACTTAAAGTGTTCATTTCGAAAAAAAGAATTACTACTAAAAAACAATTGTTAAACTATTGATGGAAAGGCGATTCACTAACCACTGCGCCTGGCCAAAAGCGCAGCTATTAACACGCCGATCCTGGGGTTCTAAGTGTATCCCCGTAATAATCGGACTGCAAAGGTACATATTTTATTTGATTTGCTCACCTCTCCTCCTATTGCCAACCCTAACAATTATCGTTTTTTAACGGATTTTAAATTATTTAACAATCCACGGACGCAAGGTTGCGGGGTTTTTACCTTCATGATGGTGGACGATTCACTACCGTGGGGAGTATCTTTTCAATCTCCGAATATCTGCCACTTTTTACCCGATTTGACGAAATGATAAGTGAAGGGAAGGAGTATTTATAAAAAATGAGTAACTTTGCGGCATATTAGCATGAAGAATGCTGTTTAATCAAAATTATTATGGAAGTTATTCAGAGTTTCACCATCGACCACACCCACCTGAAACCAGGCATCTACGTTTCACGTGTGGATAAAGGCTTCACCACCTTCGACCTGCGTATCACTGAACCGAATAAAGAGCCAGCCGTGGCTCCATCTGCCATGCACAGTCTGGAACATCTGATGGCCACTTGGTTCCGCAATTCCGAGGCAAAGGACGACGTGGTATACGTTGGCCCCATGGGATGCCTCACTGGCATGTATATCATCATGACGGGAACATACACCGTGGAGGACATGCGGCAACTCACCATCAAATGCCTGAAGTGGATTCTCACACAGACGGAAGTGCCCGCCACAAGGCCTGAGGCTTGCGGCAACTACCTGCTCCACGACCTGCCGATGTGTAAATGGGAGAGCGCACGCTACCTCGACCGTCTGGAGAACGATTTCCACTGCGAATACACCAAACTGCAGATTACCCTCGACGACGGAAAAGTGTTTGCCGACGCATAAACGCTTTCGGCAAACAGAGAAGTCGGCAGAACGTTGCTGATTTGACGTCCTGTCCAAGATGGCTGCCGACATACGGCAACGATTACAGACCGGCTTCCAACAACTGGCCGCAGATGCTCTTCATGCCGTTGATTGACGGATGACCATTCTGCTTCTCAATATCGTGGAGTTCGACGAGTTTCACATCGTAGTGCTTACAGACTTCACGCATTGACTCGTTGACGGGCTCTTTCAACTCTGAGTTCAGAATGAAGCAGAGTTCTGCCTGTGGATAACGTTTCTGAAGCAAGTCAATCAGACAAGCCAGTGCCGGACGGAAATTCTTGCAATCGTCTTTTGTCCAATCCGAATACTGATACTCGCCGATGGGCGAGTTGGCCCAAGCATCATTGGTGCCGCCGAAAACAAAGATGATGTCAGGATTTCCGAGGCTGTCCACACGTGCAATAAAATTATTGCGCGAAGTATCCATCCGGCCGTAACCTGTGCCACAGATGGTAGTGCCTCCCCACGAGTCGTTCTTCTCCAACTCATAGCCTTTGGCCTTGATATAAAGGCTCCACCAAGTCTGCTCTATCTCCGTCACATCGTTTCGGTCATTGGGATAGAACGTGGCATAATTGGCAGGAATGACTCCAACAAAAGTTGAGTAGGAATCACCAAGAACAGATACTTTCTTTTTCTGTGCTGACGTACAGGCAAACGTTGCCACCATCAGCAGAAGTAATAACAGTTTTTTCATCATGTTACTGAAGTTAAAAGATACACTAATAATCCTGTCCTGTGTTCCTCCTCCCAATTTATTTGGCAAAATAACAATATTTCCGCAAGAACGCCAAATATTTTCTTATATTTCCAACGGGAATTTCCCAAGTCGCTTTAGAGGTTGCTTGGGTAGAGAAGTCCATTTCTCCTTTTTGGGGACAATTTCATCGCTCTCCAACTGCTGTTCCACCACCGTCTGCTTCTTACGGGTGAGGTAATTCTCGCTGACATAAGTATTCACCCCAGTATTACGGGCAAAACTATTCTCGTCCCTCCCTATCAGGTAGAAATCCTTTTGCTGATACCTGAACCGGTAGGTGTTGCTGTAGTTAGACCAACCACCCATGGAAGCGAAGGTAGACAATCCAATGGACAACACGCCCTTGGCCGATATCTCGGGGGTCACCTCGAGAGAGATATACTCAAAACCCGTTTCCGGCATGATGTCCTCATATTGCCGCCAGCACTGGTATCCCTGGTTACGTGTGCCGAAATAAATGGCTAAGACAGGTATGATGCCACCCTCTTCATCGTCTTCAATATCTTTCTTATTCCGATAATTGGGTGTAGCCACCAACACCAAGTCACTCACTCCGTCGCGATTTAAATCGCCGAAAGCCTCGACATGTGTCCAGCCATCGGGCACCAAATCCTTCACGTCTTTACCTGCCGATGGCAGTACCTGGGCACCGGCTGTCGCGGAGACGGCCAGCATCATCAAAAGAACCTTAAAAAAAACTTTCATTATCTTATATAATACCTTAATTAATATATCAACCTTTCTCCGTGGCAAGACGCGCACTGAGTTTCTCAAGCATGTCGGAGGTCATGGAGCGGATGTCGTAGACAGGGGCCCACCCCCACTCTCTCCTCGCACAAGTATCGTCCATCCTGTCGGGCCAACTTTCTGCAATGCTCTGTTTCAACGGGTCGACCTCGTAGACCATCTCGAAATCCGGCTTATGCTTCTTGATTTCGGCATAGATGGTCTCAGGAGCAAAACTCATGGCCGCCACATTGAATCCGTTGTGGTGAACCAGACGGTCGGGATTGGCTTCCATCAGCGTGATGGCCGCCTTGAGTGCATCGGGCATATACATCATGTCGAGCAGCGTACCCTTCCGCAGAGGACAGACAAAGCGCTCACCCCTCACGGCAGAATAGAAGATGTCGACGGCATAGTCGGTGGTGCCGCCGCCCGGAGGGGTCATATAGGAGATGATACCCGGAAACCGCACCGACCGGGTGTCGACACCATATTTATGGAAGAAATAGTCGCTGAGCAGTTCCGTGGTCACTTTCGACACTCCATAGATGGTGCGGGGCCGTTGGATGGTGTCCTGAGGAGTACGCACATGGGGTGTACTCAAACCAAAAGAGCCAATGGAACTGGGTGTGAACACCGCGCACCGGCGGAGTCGGGCCACTTCCAGGATGTTCCACAAACCATCGATGCCAATACTCCATGCCATCCTGGGTTTGTGCTCGGCTACTACAGAGAGCAGTGCGGCCAGATTGTATATGGTGTCGATATCATATTTTCTGACGACCTCGGAAATCATCTCCCCGTCGGTGACATCCGCCAGTTCGAAAGGTCCGGATTCCCTCAACTCGCCCTTGGGTTCATCTCCCTTGATGTGTCCAGCCACCACATGGTTGTTTCCATATCTTGCACGCAGAGCCATGGTCAGTTCCGACCCTATCTGCCCCGTTGAACCGATGATCAGTATGTTTTTCATAATAGCAGTCTATTTTTGTTGGTTTTACAGGGGCAAAATAAGTAATTTTTTTCGACATGACATAAAAGAAAAGGATAAAAAAAGGATAAAATTCCAAGATATTTAAAAAAAATCGGTACAGACCGGAAAAGATATGGAAAATTATTGCTTACTTTGCGTCACTGAAAAGACATCAACAACTCAAAATCTAATTACTATGTTTGGGAAAATGCAACAACATCTCAGCACCCAGATTGCAGAGATCAGGGAGGCAGGCCTGTACAAGGAAGAACGCCTCATTGAGAGTCCACAGAGAGCAGCCATCAATGTGAGGGGAAAGGAAGTGCTCAATTTCTGTGCCAACAACTACTTGGGACTTTCCGACCACCCACGGCTGATAGAAGGCGCCAAGCGCATGATGGACCAACGAGGCTTCGGCATGTCGTCCGTGAGGTTCATCTGTGGCACCCAGGACATCCACAAGCAACTGGAGCAAGCCATCTCCGAGTATTTCAAGACTGAGGACACGATTCTCTATGCCGCCTGTTTCGACGCCAACGGTGGTGTGTTCGAACCCTTGTTCACCGAGGAGGACGCCATTATTTCCGACGCTCTCAATCATGCGTCAATCATCGATGGCGTACGCCTGTGCAAGGCTCACCGCTACCGCTATGCCAATGCCGACATGGCCGATTTGGAACGCTGTCTGCAAGAAGCCCAGGCGCAACGTTTCCGCATCATCGTGACCGATGGTGTGTTCTCCATGGACGGCAATGTGGCTCCGATGGACCAAATCTGCGACCTGGCCGAGAAATACGACGCCCTGGTCATGGTCGACGAGTCTCACTCTGCCGGTGTGGTGGGTGCTACCGGCCACGGAGTAAGCGAGTTGTGCGGCACTTATGGACGCGTGGACATCTATACCGGCACACTGGGCAAGTCCTTTGGCGGAGCCTTGGGCGGGTTCACCACGGGCCGCCGCGAAATCATCGAGATGCTCCGTCAGCGCAGCCGTCCGTATCTCTTCTCCAACTCCTTGGCTCCATGCATCATCGGTGCGAGTCTCGAGGTGTTCAAGATGCTCAAGGAAAGCAACGAGATACACGACCGTCTGGTAGAGAATGTGGAGTATTTCCGCGGGCGCATGCTTGCCGCCGGATTCGACATTAAGCCTACACAGAGTGCCATCTGTGCCGTGATGCTCTACGACGCCAAACTGTCTCAGGTATATGCCAACCGCATGCTCGACGAGGGAATCTATGTTACCGGATTCTACTATCCCGTCGTGCCAAAAGGGCAGGCCAGAATCCGCGTGCAGATTTCCGCCGGGCACAACCACGAGCAACTCGACCGCTGCATCGCTGCCTTCGTGAAAATCGGACGCGAACTGGGTGTACTGAAAGATTAAAGTGAAATGTGGCTACTGCCGAAGGAGACTTTCCAGCATGGATAGGTCTTCATCGGTGGTTGCCCAACTGGTGACGAAACGACACACCATGCTGTGGTCGTCATAGGGTACCCAATGAGTAAACTGCACCAACTTCTCCAAATGGTGCATCCGCTCATTGGGTATAATGAAAAACTGCTGGTTGGTGGGCGACGCCACATACACCTGCAATCCAGCATTGACCAAGATATCGCGCATGCGGTGCGCCATGACGATGGCATGGCGGGCAATACGCAGATAAAGACCATTGGAGAACAACTCACGGAACTGCACTCCCACCAGCCGGCCTTTGGCCAGAAGTGCTCCGTGGCGTTTCACGATGCTGAAGAAACACCGGGGTGCGCCCTTGCCGAAGACCACCGCCTCGCCGCACAGAGCACCCACCTTGGTTCCCCCGATATAGAAGACATCGCAATGGCTTGCCAGAAAGGGTAAGTCGAAATCGCACTCATCAGCAGCCAGACCATAGCCCAGTCTGGCGCCATCCACAAACAGCGACAAACCGTGCTGCCGGCATACTGTATAGAGATTTTCAATTTGTTCGGCGCTATACAGTGTTCCCATCTCCGTCGGGAAACTCACATAGACCATTCCCGGCTGGGCAACATGGTCACGGCTCTCGTCGCCCTCAAACACCTGCATAAACCTGTCGAGCACACTGGCGTCCAGGCGCCCGTCGTCAGCAGGCAGTCCGATGACCTTGTGGCCGAAAGCCTCCACGGCACCTGCCTCATGCACATTGATGTGACCTGTTTCGGGACAAATGACTGCCTCATACGACCTCAGCATCCCATCTATTACCGTGGCGTTGGCCTGAGTACCGCCGGCGAGGAGAAACACATCCGCATCGGGAGCGGCGCAAGCCTCCTTGATACGTTCCACCGCCTGCTGTGTATAACAGTCGAATCCATAGGTCAGTGTCTGCTCACCATTGGTGTCGACAAGCGCCTGGATGACATCTGGATGCGCCCCGTTGTTATAGTCGCATTCAAAGGAAATCATGGTTGGATGATATAGGATTTCACAATCTTGCCGGCATAGGTGTTCACCTCCATTCTCACCTCATCCCCTTGTTTGAATCCTGTCAAGGGGACACTCACATAAAGTCGACTGGTATAATATTCCGGCTGTCCGTTCTGGTTGTGGTAGAGGCGGAGATGATGCACCTGGTGTCCGTCATCGGCTGTCGTGATGGTATCACGGACAATGCCGATACCCTGTTTGGCATCACTTCCTTCTACCTTTCCCGTCATCACACCAAGACTGAGATTCAGGTATTGCCGGTTGGTGGAAACCCATGAACTTTGCAGATGCACAGGGTCGGTGAAAATATCACGTGGGCGTTTCTCCGGTATCCTCAACGTCAAGACATTCGCAGCCTGAATACCTTCTACCTTCAGTCCCTCAAACTGAGCCTTGTAGTATAGAAGAGCGCGGTAGGTGGAATCCGGCGTTGTGGCCCATTCGCAGTCGAGGGGCGGAGTAAGCACCAACGAGTCGCCCTCGTCGGTGACGGCCGACACCAAGGTGCCTGCTTCACCGCTGTGCACCCGGGCGAAGTCTGCCCTCATATACGACATCTCATCATCTCCCGTCTCATAATTTTCGACATTACAAGCCGCTAACAAGAGGACAGGTATAAATATCAGTATTCTTAGGATTTTCATTGGGCTTGGAGGAAATTGCGGACAGGATTGCCATACATCGTCAGCAGACGCTCACGCAGGAATGGATAGTCGGGCTCGGGCAGGTCGATTTTCGCCAACTGACCTTCCACATAGGCCTGGAAACGGCGTTTATCGTCCTCGGTATACATTGTGGCAAAACGGTCGGACTCCTCCAAGAGGTCGAGCGCCACATAGTTGACGGGGTACAACCGGTAATGGCGGTGAATCTCCCGGTCGATGTGCATGGCCACACGGTCGTAGAACTCTCCCTTGGGTACGTCGGCCAAAGAACGGACGAAGTCATCAATGCAGTCGGCACAATGGTAATGGATGTGACCTTTGTAACCAAGAATACCGGTACGCATGGACAATACGTCGTCGGCACCTGATTTCTGGAAATCCTTGATATCGCGCCGTTGCTGCAGTTCTTTCGCCTTCAGATAATCACAGGGGTCATACTCATAGGAGATAGCCAGCGGCACGATATGCAACTGTATCAGTCTTTCGGCCATCGAACCCTCACCGCCCATGGTCATCATCTTGAGGATGGCCGACTGGGTGCGGTCATTGGAGTCCTTGGCACGTCCCTCGCGCTGAGCAATCCAGATATTCTCGTTTTTCTCGCCGATGGCGAAGTGCATATACTCCGCCAACCGCTTACTGGCCATGAACAACTGACGAGGTGGCAAATTGCGCTCCACAATGAACGACTTGTTGACCCTGACGAGGTCTCGCACCCATGGCAGCGACAACAAGTTGTCGCCGATGGCTATCTCACACGTGGTGGAAAAGCCCACATCGATGAGCAGTTTGTCGAGCAGCGCGGAGTCGAGCACGATATCCCTGTGATTGCTCACGAAAGAATATCGTTTCGTCACATCAAGAGCAGAAGCATCCATGTCGCAGCCAAGACTGGCCTTTTCCAACAATTGCTGAAGGAAAGTATAACAGAATGTTTTCTGGAATTCCAGGCTTGTCTTACAGTCCCTCATCCTGCTCTCCACCTCAGCGATGGATTTGTCGGGATAAAGATAGGCAACTACGGCCCGGAATCCCGGATCGGCCAGCAACCTGTCGTAGGCGGCAGGCAATTCCTCAGGCTCAAAGGGTCTGATGGAATCAAAGGTCTGAGGTATCGTCATGGCAGGACAGGAATTAAAATTGGTTTTCTACGATATCGGTAAGCACATCCGTCATATTGAGGCCTGCGGCCCTCACTTGCTGGGGAATGAAACTGGTGGGTGTCATGCCCGGTGTCGTGTTCACCTCCAGCATGTTGATTTTCAGTCCGCCCTCTTCGTTGGGGGTGAGGATATAATCGATACGGATGATGCCGTTGCAGTGGAGGATGTCGTAAATGGCGCTGGTCACCTCGGCGACGCGTTTCGCTACATCCTCGGGAATTCTGGCGGGTGTAATTTCCTGCACCTGACCATTATACTTGGCATCATAGTCGAAGAACTCATTGGAACTCACCACCTCGGTGGCAGGGAGCACCACGCTCTTCTCCTTGGTCTTGTAACAGCCGATAGAAATCTCGATGCCGTCGAGATACTGCTCCACCATCACCTCGTCGCTCTCCATCATGGCCTTACGCAAGGCAGGAGCCAACTGGTCGATGTTCTTCACCTTGGACACGCCGAAACTGCTTCCATCGTTTGCCGGCTTCACAAAACAGGGCATCCCCACTTTCGACAGGATATCCTCATCGGAAACGAGATGCTCGTAACCGCGGCGTATAAGCAGACTTTCCGCCACACTGACACCATATCCGCGCAGATACTGGTTGAGTACGAACTTATCAAATGTGAGCGCCTCGACCAGCACGCCACTGGTGCTGTAGGGTATGTCCATAAGTTCGAAATATCCTTGCAGGATACCATTCTCACCGGGTGTTCCGTGGATGGTGATATAAGCATAATCGAAATGCTTGCGGACACCATTCTCCACAAACGAGAAATCATTGCGGTCGATGGGAGAAGTCATTCCATCGGGAAGGTTGACATGCCAGTCGCTTCCCTTGATGTCAACCAAATAAACCTCATAGCGGTTTTTATCGAAAAAAGAGTACAATCCATTGGCGGAGCGCAGTGACACATCATGCTCGGATGAGTCACCGCCACAGACAATGGCGACCATTCTTTTTGTACTGTTCATAACCTTTATTAATGAATCATCTATTATTTTCATTTCCTTTCATCAACACACGCCACTTGTCGATAAGAGCGGCTAAGTCAGAGGGCATGGGCGACTTGAAATCCATTTGCTTTCCTGTCACCGGATGCACGAAGCCAAGGGTCTGCGCATGCAGGGCCTGGCGTGGGCACAACTTGAAACAGTTGTTGATGAACGCCTTGTAGGTGCTGCTACGTTCTCCCCTGAGAATCTCACAACCACCATAGCGCTCATCCGAGAAGAGTGGATGGCCTATATGACGCATGTGCGCTCTGATTTGATGCGTACGGCCTGTTTCCAACACACATTCCACGAGAGTGACATAACCCAGGCGCTCCACCACACGATAGTGGGTCACGGCTGGCTTCCCTATCTCGGAGTCGGGCGGCATCACCGTCATGCGGAGACGATCCTTGGGGTCGCGCGTGATGTTTCCCTCTATACGGCCCGTGTCCTCAGTGAGGTTGCCCCACACCAGGGCGATATAACTGCGATGTGTCGTCTTGTTGAAAAACTGAAGACCCAGATGGCTCTTCGCCTCGGGAGTCTTGGCAATGACGAGCAGACCCGTCGTGTCTTTGTCGATGCGGTGGACAAGTCCCACCTCCGGGTCGTTGGGGTCGTATCCTTTGAGGTCGCGCAGATGCCACGCAATGGCATTGACCAGCGTACCGCTGAAATTGCCACATCCGGGATGAACCACCATGCCTGCCGGCTTGTCGATAACCATCACCTGGTCATCCTCATAGACGATGTCGAGAGGAATGTCCTCGGGCACAATGGTCGTATCATATTGAGGCCTGTCCAGCATCAGTGTCACCACATCGCCAGGCCTCACCTTATAATTACTCTTTACGGGTCGGTCGTTGACATGAACGAAACCCGCATCGGCAGCCTTCTGTATGCGGTTTCGGCTGGAATGCGGCAGTTTCTCGCACATGAACTTGTCGACCCGGACGGGAACCTGCCCCTTGTCGGCAACGAAGCGGTGGTGCTCATAGAGTTGCGGGGCCTCACCCTCCAACTCATCGAGTTCTTCAAGTTCAGTCATCGAATCTCTCATGCCACAGCCTTCGTATTACTCATTAACCACGGGTTTGGGAGCCGAGGTGACTGCAGGAGGCGTAGAGACAGTGGGGATATCGAGTTTGGTCGACACCGCCGACACACTGGAGGGAGCGGCATCGCTCACCACCCGCTCCTCGGCGACCTCTGTCTGACGCTTGTAATGCGGCCTTGACTTGACAGGCTTGACATCTTCTTCCTCTTCCTCCTCACCGAAGTCATAGACATTGCTGTCGATATAGGTGACTGCCTGATTCATGTCACGCCTTCCGTCACCCACCTGGATGATAATCTGGTCCTCGATGGACACACGGTCGCCGGCGGCAAGTTGCTTGCCCTGGCATTTGATGCCATACACCCACTCCCGCTCGCCGGGAATATACTCCGGTTCGCCAAGCAGGAAACCCATGGCGGAGAGTTTTGACTGCGCATCACGCAGCGAACTGTTGTCTATCACGTCAGGCAAAGGCCTTCTTGGCGTATGCGAGGCATTGATTTTCACATAGACCACCCTTCCCGGCTTCACGATGTCGCCAGGGGTCGGCGACTGCTCCAAAACACAGTCGGGCGGAAGTGTCTTCACATAGTCGGTGTCGCTCACCACGATTTCAAGATGCACCTGGTCAAGCATATCCTCGGCTTCATTGTACGTCTTATGCAGGATGGTGGGCACCTCCACTGTCTGACCGTGATGGGTGTACAGGTCGAGTCCGTACTTCAATCCCGTGCACAAAAGCAGTACGATGACTACCATGGCAAGGATGTTCAGCCACAGATAAGGACTCAGTATTTTCTTGATGAATTTTGTAGTTGTCATGTGAATTTTATTGTGCGCGGATGCACGCGATTCTCTCCAAATGGCAAAGATACGACAAAACCGCCTAACTTCAAAACAAAAATGTTCATTTTTTGCTTAGGCAAAAAAAAACAGGAAAAAGCCATGCCCCTTCCTGTCCTTCTCTTTAGGATCAGCGATTACTTTCCGTGATGCTCATCCGATACGGTCAGCTTCTTACGGCCTTTGGCACGACGGGAAGCCAGCACGCGGCGACCATTCTTGGAAGCCATTCTCTCACGGAATCCGTGCTTGTTCACTCTCCTGCGGTTGTGGGGCTGGAATGTTCTTTTCATCTTTATTTCTTATTTATTCGTTACTTTTTTCCGTTTGGGCTGCAAAATTACTCATTTCATTTGAATTAACCAAGAAATTCCAAGAAATTTAGTTTGCAAAGGATGATTTTTCAATATTTTGTCAGACCTTTTCCTTCCCTCTGGTGGTCTTTTGGCTTTTTCGGGGGCGTTTTCATGACCAAATTCATTGTCTGATAAAAGAAAAGGAAAAAATCATTTTGTACTGCACTTGATTTTTCGTAACTTTGCACATGAAATGCAAACATCATCAAATTTCATATAAAAAATGATTAAATCACAAGACATCAAGAAAGGTACTTGCATCCGTATGGACGGCAAGTTGTATTTTTGCATCGACTTCCTGCATGTAAAGCCAGGCAAAGGCAACACCATCATGCGCACAACCCTGAAGGACGTCGTTAGCGGCCGCGTGCTGGAAAAGCGTTTCAACATCGGTGAGGCCTTGGAGGACGTGCGTGTGGAGCGCCGCCCCTACCAATACCTGTATCTCGAGGGTGAGGATTTCATCTTCATGAACCAGGAGACCTACGACCAGATACCCATCGCCCATGACCTCATCACCGGTGTGGACTTCATGAAAGAGGGTGATATCGTGGAAGTGGTCAGCGATGCCGACACCAACACCATCCTCTATGCCGAGATGCCTGTTAAGACCGTGCTCCGCATCACTCATTCCGAGCCAGGTGTGAAGGGCGACACCGCCACCAATGCCACCAAGCCGGCCACACTGGAAACAGGTGTTGAGGTGAGAGTGCCGCTGTTTGTCGACGAGGGCGACCTCATTCAAGTCGACACACGCGACGGCAGTTACCTGCAACGCATGAAAGAATAACAAACCATGGTGGGGGTGTGTCTGTTTCGGCACACCCTCATGCTTTTTTCAAACGGTCTGCCAATCCTGCTACTCTGCCATGAGATTTTCCGTCATAGTGCCTGTATACAACCGTCCTGACGAGTTGGACGAGTTGCTGGCCAGTCTTTCTGTCCAAAGTGAGAAAGATTTTGAGGTGTTGGTCGTGGAGGATGGTTCTACCCGTCCCTGCCGGCACATCTGCGACAAATATCAGGACAGGCTGGACATCCATTATTACAACAAACCCAACTCAGGCCCTGGCCAGAGCAGGAACTATGGTGCCGAACGCGCCAAGGGCGAATACCTGATTATTCTCGATTCGGATGTGGTATTGCCCGAGGGCTACATGGCTGCTGTAGGCAGCGAGTTGGATGCCACGGGAGCAGACGCTTTTGGAGGTCCCGACAGCGCGCACGAGTCGTTTACCGACATCCAGAAGGCCATCTCCTACTCCATGACCAGTTTTTTCACCACGGGCGGAATCCGTGGGGGTAAGAAGAAACTCGACAAGTTCTATCCCCGTTCCTTCAACATGGGCATCCGGCGCGATGCCTATCTGAAACTGGGCGGGTTCTCCAAGATGCGGTTCGGCGAGGACATTGATTTCAGTATCCGCATCTTCAAGGCCGGACTCCAATGCCGGCTGTTTCCCACGGCATGGGTGTGGCACAAACGCCGCACGGACTTCCGGAAATTCTTCCGTCAGGTCTACAACAGCGGCATTGCACGCATCAACCTCTACAAGAAATATCCCGAGTCGCTGAAATTGGTGCATCTGCTGCCCAGCATCTTCACCGTGGGCACCTGCCTGTTGGTGCTGGTGTCTGCCGTCGGCCGCGCACTGATGTATTACGACCCTTCTCATTTCCGGACATGGTATCTCGTATGTGCCATACCGTGGATTCCCATCCTTGCCTTCTGCCTCCTCATCCTCCTCGACTCCACCATACGCCACCGCAGTCTGAAAATCGGGCTGCTCAGCATCGCTGCATCCTTCATCCAATTGTTTGGCTACGGCAGCGGTTTCATTGTAGCGTGGTGGCGACGTTGTGTTTTGGGCAAGGATGAGTTTCATGCCTTTGCCAACAGTTTCTACGACTAAACACACATGGAAAAGCTCAGCATCACCGAACTTTCCGAACACGACCGGCCGCGGGAGAAATTCGTCAGCAAAGGTCCTGAGGCCCTTACCGAACCGGAATTATTGGCCATCCTCATCGGCTCGGGCAACACCAAGGAGAATGCCGTCACCCTGATGTCACGCCTGTACAAGGACTGCGGCAACCGGCTGAGCACACTGGGGCAGCGCAGCCTCCCCGAATTGATGGAATACGACGGCATCGGCGAGGCGAAAGCCATCACCATCCTTGCCGCCTGTGAACTGGGCCGCCGACGGCAGAGAGAGGATGCCTCCAGCCGTCTCCGCATCAATTCAGCCAACGACCTCTACCAACTGCTTCATCCCGAGATGCAGGATCTCGACACCGAGGAGGCCTGGGTGGTGCTGCTCAACCAGAATTTCAGACTGATCAAATCAATGCGCCTCTCGAGAGGAGGTTTCACGGAAACCGCCGTCGATGTGAGGCAAATCATCAAATATGCCGTCATCAACAACGCCACCGTTGTCGCACTTGCACACAATCACCCGAGCAACAATCCATCCCCAAGTTCCAATGACGACCGCATCACCCAACAGGTGAAAAAAGCCTGTGACATCATGCGCATCCACCTGCTCGACCATGTGATTGTCACCGACGGAAAATATTACTCCTATCAGGAACAAGGCAGATTGTAATGCAAAAATGCATCAATTGTTTTGGAGTCTACTTTTTTTTCATTACTTTTGCCTAAAACAGTCAAAAATATCATCATGAACGAGCCCCTTTCCAACTCCGGCACACATGGTGCCGACAATGACAAGTTATTGGCATGCACCGCCCAATGGACACAAACAAGCATTGGCGTCAGATTTGCCCATCTCGTCGACTATCATTCGTACAATGCCTACGGCACCTACAACCTCGAACCGGAGGAATGGGACAACCGTGAGATGATTTACAACTTTAAGAACAACTCGGAACTCACCGACCCCATCTCCCACAAAAATGCCATGGACAAGGCTATCAACCTGCTGTTGCCTTTCCTGCGGAAGACCTTCGGCGAACTGCTCCCCGAAATCACCCTGGTGTGCGTCCCCGCATCCACGGCAGAGAAGACGGCTGCCCGCTTTGAGGAATTTGCCCAAATCGTGACCGGCGAAACCGGCATGGTCAACGGCTATCAGCAAGTTCACGTTGTGGTCGACAGCGAGTCCAAACATCTGAGTGACACGCACCTGCCACAATACAGTCTCAACGAGGAATTCTTCGCAGGGCGGCCCGTCCTCCTATTCGACGACATCATGGCCACAGGCGGCAGCATCAACAAGTTCGCCTCTCACATGACCGAAACAGGAGCCGTGGTTCTGGGTGCCGTGGTTCTGGGTAAGACTGTCACCAAACCATCCAACGAATAAGCATTATTATTCCATTCAGCATGACACAAGAAGAGAGAACTGCTATTGAGGAGCATGTTGTCGAAATGCTCCGCACCGTATATGACCCTGAAATACCTGTCAACATCTATGATTTGGGCCTGATTTACCGGATAGAACTGGCCGACGACGGTTCCCTGGAAATCGACATGACCTTTACGGCTCCTTCATGCCCACTTGCCGACTTCATTTTCGAGGATGTCAGGCAAAAGGTGGAATCAGTCGAAGGTGTCACCTCGGCAACGGTCAACCTGGTGTTTGAACCAGTCTGGGACCAAAGCATGATGAGTGAGGAAGCCCGTTTGGAATTAGGATTAGATTAGTCATGAACAAAAATGTCTATTTCCTCTCTGATGCCCACTTGGGTTCGCTTGCCATAGAGCATGGGCGCACCCAGGAGCGGAGACTGGTGCGGTTCCTCGACAGCATCAAGACGAAAGCAGCCGCCATCTACCTGCTTGGCGACATGTTTGATTTCTGGAACGAATACCGCTATGTGGTTCCCAAAGGCTATACCCGTTTCCTCGGCAAACTGTCGGAACTGACCGACATGGGTGTGGAGGTGCACTATTTCACGGGCAACCATGACATCTGGACCTATGGCTATTTAGAGAAGGAATGCGGTGTGACGGTGCATACCCAACCACTGACGACGGAAATCTACGACAAGGTCTTCTATCTGGCTCATGGCGACGGATTGGGCGACCCGGACAAGAAATTCAAGTTGCTCCGCAAGATGTTTCACAACCGCACCTGTCAGCGGCTGCTCAACGCCTTTCATCCCCGGTGGGGTATGTGGCTTGGTCAGACATGGGCCAAACGGAGCCGGCTGAAACGCGCCGACGGCAAGGAACCTCCCTATATGGGCGAGAACCGTGAACATCTGGTGCTTTACACCAAAGAATATATGAAGACCCACAGCCACGTGGATTATTTCATCTATGGCCACCGTCACATCGAACTCGACCTGATGCTTCCGCAAAAAACGCGGATGCTGATTATCGGCGACTGGATTTGGCAATTCACCTATGTTGTATATGACGGTGAACACCTCTTCCTGGAAGAATACGTAGAAGGAGAAAGTCAACCCTGATGATACTGCAGGAACAAAGATAGAAAAGGGCATTTCATAGATGAAAAACTGCTGTTGGTTGATTAAAATTGCCTCCAGCACTCCTTTTCCCTATCTTTGTCGGCGAATAACATTATTATCAGGTTTGTAGATCATTTTTAAAAAAACCGCCTGCTGTCGTGAGTCAGCAGGCAGTTTCCATTTTTCCGGCAAACGGTGCCTAGCTCGACGCCCGTCACTCCGCATCAAAGCCAAAGAATGCCTTCAGACCTTTTTTATCTTTCAGTTCGTCTGGCGTGAACCCATAATGTGAGGCCGAGGCAAGGGTGACGACACGTTCGAGGAACTCATCATAGGTCAGGTCAAGCCACTCCTCGGGAACCTCCACCCGGATGGTCCCTCCACCGTTGTGGCTGCCTTCATTCCATGCCTCATCAAGTTCAGCCTCATACATCCCGTCATCCTTCTTGTTGAAACAGTACCAACTTGCCCATTCCTCCATACCCTCAATAATCCTGCCTTCGGAATGCGGCGCTGAATGTGATTTCTCAGAATAGGTGGGCTCACCCTTTTTAGCATAGCGCTGATAAATCCAGAATTTAGCGATATCCCTGGGCTCCCGCTCTACCCTGACATTGCCCGACTGCCAGATATGCTTTCTCGTGCCTGACAACCGGTTGGCGTCGACAATCATTTTGGATATCATGGTTTTGACCCTGCCCTTGGTGAGTCCTTCAGGCAATTCGAAAACATCTAAAGATGAATGCCCGTCGGTATACACATAATAAGTACCAATCCGTATGGAGTCGTAGAAAACCAGATATGTCTCCTTGACGAAGTTCACTTTGCTCATCTCTTCTATTTCTCGTGGTTCTTTGATTGGGATTAGGAAGAGGAATGCTGAAACGCATGGAATCATCTATTCCCTTCATGTGCAAATTTAGGAAAAAATTGGTGATTATGCGTATGTCGGAGAAAAAACTGTTCTCTCCGGTAGACAGCGACGTAAAAATCGAGGGTGGACATCCAAAGACACCCACCCTCGTGTATTTTGACAATATTGAGTATTAGAGAACCAAAGTATTGGTGCATTCCTTGGCGTTCAACTTGTCAAGGTCAGCCTTGGGAACCTTGCCCTTGAAGACAATGTCGAGTTCTGTGCCTGCAGGTTGGCTGAGCCACTCTATAATCTGCTTCTGCATCTCTTCGTCGGCAGTGAGCGTAATTTGGGTGTCTTTGTTGTCATCCTGGCGACCGCTAATCCAAAGTTCGGTGGTTGCACGTGGTTCATCGGCCAATTCTGACTTGTCGCGATGGGTCACTTTCACAGTGGCTGTCACGTCAACGATGTCGCCCTCACCCGATACCTCAAATGACATGGGAGCACCCAAGTCGGGGATATGGCAGTTGGCTGTACCTGTAGTACCTGTGATGTTGTTCTGTACAGAGAATGTGTAGCCTTCATCTGCTGCACCATTGTTTTCTGCTTTACCTCCACACGATACCATCAATGCTGCAAAAACGGCGATGGCGAAACCAAAAATAGTTTTTTTCATAAATGTAATATTAATAAGAATGTTAATAAAAAAGTTAAAAAATAAATCTTCGAAATAGGATACATCTTGTGATACTGATTTCTTGCATCAAGTATCTTTTTGACAATGCAAAGTTAGACATGGAACAGTCCTTTTCACTTATCATTTCGTGAGGATATTTTATCATTTCGTCAAATCAACGGGAAAAAAGCACGAAAAATCCGCTAACCCAGACACTTTTTGGATAAATATACAAAGAAAATACACTTCCTTCAATTTATCAATTTTTGGAAAAATTGGTAATTATTCAGGCTAAATGTGTAATATAAAAATGAAAGAATGTGCTTATCTTTGCGGCGTAATAAAGAATCAAAAACGATAATGAGGTATCTTGCGCTATTGTTGGTAACAGGTCTGCTTTGCTGTTGCTCAGGCGACAGCGAAGTGCAGGCACAGAACAATGCTACAATGACAGAGAAAATCAATCTCACAATTGACGGTCAGACGATGACCATGACTTTGGTGGACAATGCCGCCACACGTGAATTGGTAGATGCGCTGAAAGAGGGAAACATCGTCGTAACACTGAATGACAACGATTTTGAACAGTGGGGAGATTTGGGGCGCCCGTTCACCACAAGCAATGAGAGCATGACCTGTCATGCCGGCGATGTGGTGCTGTATGCCAGCCGGTATATCTGCCTTTTCTACGGAAGCAACTCCTACAGTTACACCCGTCTCGGAAAAATAGCGTATCAGTCGACCGAACAACTGAAATCATTCCTGAAGGCCGGACAAGACAACGTCCAACTGACCCTCTCGCTCGCTGATACAGCAGCCATCAAGGATATGAAAAGCAACAGCCAAGAGGATGGCGCTTACTACACGCTGAACGGCCAGAGAGTGCCCCGTCCATCTCATGGCCTATACATCAAAAATGGGAAAAAAGTCATCTTATGAAAAAAGTCATCGTCATATCCACGAGTCTGCGCCGTGGTTCTAACAGCGACATGCTCGCCGACCAGTTCATTGAGGGGGCGAAAGCAGCCGGCAACGATGTGGAGAAAATCTCCCTTGTGGACAAGAACATCCAATTCTGCAAGGGTTGTCTGGGCTGTCAGAAATTGGGCCGCTGCGTCATCAACGACGATGTCAACGATATCATGGCCAAAGTCCTGAAAGCCGAAGTTGTGGTATGGGCAACCCCCATCTACTATTATGAGATGAGTGGCCAGATGAAGACCCTTATCGACCGCATGAATGCCATGTACGAACAAGATTATGCTTTCCGGGATGTCTATCTGCTGACGACAGCGGCAGAGGATGAAGAGGAAACGCCCAAACGGGCAGAAATCGGTCTGACCGGCTGGATAGACTGCTATCCGAAGAGCCGTCTGACAGGTACCCTTTTCTGTGGTGGGGTGAACAACACCCGTGAAATTGCAGGTCATTCCAAACTGCAAGAGGCTTACGAATTAGGTAAAACTGTATAATCATGATAAGGAAAGTAATGTATGCTGCTGTGCTGACGGGCTTGATGCTCGCCGGCTGCACACAAGAAAAGAGTAACAACCAACAAGATATGAAAACCACATTGCAATTAACACAGGAGTGGGACAAGACGTTCCCCAAAAGCGACAAGGTTGACCACAAAAAGGTCACGTTTAAAAACCGCTATGGCATCGAACTGGCTGCCGACATGTACACACCGAAGGGTGCCACCGGCAAACTCCCCGCCATCGCTGTATCAGGACCCTTCGGCGCCGTCAAGGAACAGTCGAGCGGACTCTATGCCCAGCACATGGCGGAACGCGGGTTCCTGACCATCGCCTTCGACCCCTCGTTCACTGGCGAGAGTGGCGGCGAGCCCCGTCGCATGGCTTCTCCAGACATCAACACCGAGGACTTCCTCGCCGCTGTTGACTTCCTCTCCGTACAGGAGAATGTCGACCCTGAGCGTATCGGTATCATCGGCATCTGTGGTTTCGGCGGCATGGCGGTGAATGCTGCCGCTATCGACCCACGCATCAAGGCCACCGTGGCATCCACCATGTACGATATGAGCAAGGTGAACGTGGAAGGCTATTTCAAAAGCGAGGACTCCAAAGAACAGCGCATGGAGAAGCGTAAGGCCATCGCAGCACAGCGCACCGAGGACTTCAAAAACGGCACCTACAAACGTGCCGGCGGTGTGGTCGACCCGCTTCCCGATGATGCTCCCTGGTTTGTGAAGGACTATTATGACTATTACAAGACAAAGCGCGGCTATCATGAGCGCAGCGGCAACTCCAACGACGGATGGAACGTCATCGGCTGCCAGTCGTTCATGAATCAGCCTTTGCTGGCTTGGGCTCACGAGATAGAGAATCCTGTGCTGCTCATCCATGGCGAGAAGGCTCACTCACGCTATTTCTCCGAATATGCCTTTGAAAAAATGACAGGCAAACATGTCGAAGGAGTCAGTGCCAAGGAGGGAAACAAGGAATTTCTCGTCATCCCCGGTGCCACCCATGTCGACCTCTACGACGACAAGGCCGGTGTGATACCTTACGACAAGATGGAAACCTTCTTTAAAGAGAATTTACAATAAACCTCCTTCATTTCAAATGGCAAAGTGGACGTATAGCCTTTAATTGTAGAAATATGTATACCACGATGAGGTACAGCCTGATCAACTTCATCGGAACTATCCACCACTTTTGTCAAGGGGGGTGTGTCAAAATAGGCATACCCTCTTATTTGTTTAAAAATGCTCAAAGGCCGAACTTTCCCAAGCTCGGCCTTTGTCATG
>CACXDY010000323.1 GCA_902766505.1 uncultured Prevotellaceae bacterium | reverse complement strand
CATGAATATGCCGTTCTGTGTATATACAACCGTCCATTCTTCGTCCAATGGGCAGGCTCCTACCATATGGCGGTATTGGTTCAAGGCAGGAATCTTGTTATTCAGTGATAGGGTGGTTTGCTGTTCTGGCAGGTAGTAACCCAAGCGGCAAAGACTATCGCACCGCAACTGTCGTCCATCGGGCAGTTCGATGACAAACGTGGTTTGGCCTTTTCGTAGGCTTGCGCTGCGTGCCATGCCAATCAGCGGGTCGTCGCCCGTATGGATTTCAGGCTTTGCCCTGTGGGGTGGCTGATAAAAGATGCCGTTGGAGCGGGTTCCAATCCATAATCCCCCTTGACGGTCGTTGATGGCAAGGGTGATGTCGCCAATATGGAGAGAATCGATGATGCTCTTCTGCGCTTCGGTGGACTGCGGAGAGTTGGTCTTGTCGGAAAGGATGGCTTTTTGCAGGTTGCCGTTCAGCCTGTTCCCCGCATAGTCCATAAACATGCGCCGGCGGGCATCAAAGCAAAAAATTCTGTAGAAGTCGTGCAGCCACAGCACGGAGTCGCCCTCCCACAAAAGCCCATATCCATTGGTGTATCGGGGCAGTTGGTATGCTCTGCTTTGGTCGCAAGGCACAACGTCGAACGACCTTCCGTTGGAGATGCAGAACACCCCTTCGCAGTTGACCAGCATCTGTCCGTTGGGCAGTTCCACAATTTGTTGCACCTCACCTGTCGGCAACCCGTCGGCCACCGTCCAGTGCCGTTGTCCGCTCATGTGGTTCACGCAGACAAACAAACACAATAGCAGGAGTGAAAGCTTTCGTACCACAGTTGTTCCAGTTCGTTTCCGATGGCAAATATAGACAAAAAAAAGGATTCATAAGTCAGTTGAGGCAAAGAAAATGTTTTTCTTTCGAGTCGGAGGTGTGAAAAAGCGCTGCAAGAGCCGTCTGTTTTGTCTAAAATATATGTTCGGATTGTCTATTTGGCCATTTGGACGTACAAGGCGCATGCTTTAGACGGTGGGGGTGGACTCTAATGGAAAAGAACGCCTATCTTTGCATCATCGACAAGATTAACCTGAATTCTTACATAAAACATTTTTTTGATGATGAAAGAAAAGTTATTGGTATTGCTGTTCCTCGTTGTGATGACTGCATGGGCGGAGGACGCATACTCGGCACCGAGTGACAATCTGCCATCGGAGTATCTGAAGATCCATTTCGACTTCTCGAACGTGTCGGGAACAAGCGTGAGAGACGATGTCTCTGGTGTGACAGCCAGTCTGAAAGGTGCTGCCAAGGTAATAGAGGTGGGACAGTATCATGTTCTCGACTTAGGCAATGCCGCGGGCTATCTGGACATGACCCGCGAGGCAGGAGCCATTGTCAAGGAGTTGCGTGACTTCACTGTCTCGGTGTGCTACCGTGTCGATGCGTCGGCGTCACTCTCCGGCCAGGGCTATTTCCTCTGGTGTTTCTCGCAGTCGCCAGCCAACACCGCCGATGCTTCGCCCTATACAGCATACCGTCTGAACGCACAGCGCATGGCTACTTCAACAGGTGGTTACAGTCATGAAACCGGGATGGAGATAGGCAGCGCCTCGCCCAAGGGCAGATGGGTGCACATGCTCTATCGCCAGAAAGGCCAACGGGGTGAACTGTTCATCGACGGACAGCGAGTGCAGACCAATACACAGATGCCTGTGCTCAGTGCCACGTTCACTGCCGCGCCGGCATACAACTGGATAGGGCGTCCGCCATTCTCCGGCGACAACTACCTGAAGCAGACCCAGGTGGCCGACTTCAGGGTTTACGATGCGTGTGTAGGCGATGATGCCGTGTCGCAACTTGCCGCCGAGGCCTTGCTCCTGGAAGAAGAGTACAAATATGGCATGCCAGGTGATTTCACGTCGCTTGCGGCGAAGGTTGAGGAGTGCCAGGCCTTCATCGCTTCGGCAGGCGAGAAGATGTATGCCCCCAATGCCGTGGCAGAACTGGAAGACGAGATACACATCTGCCAGATGGAACTGCAGGCCCGACGCGCCTCGCAGACGCTTATCGACGACTATGTCGAAACGCTCTCCTCGCTGCTCGCAAAGGTCAAGTCCACCAGCAACTATAAGGCCAAACAAGTATTTGAAGCCACTTCCGACCACGGTTTCGTGCACCCAGGCGGTGTCGTGTCGCAACAGGACATCGACCGTGCCAAACAATTGCTGGCCAGCGGCGACACACGCATCAAGCGGGCATGGGAAATCCTCTGTGCCAACGAGTACAGCAGTGCCAGCATCGCCACATGGCCCACAGAGACTATCGTCCGCGGTGGCAGTGGTGGGCAGAACTACATGAACTGCGCTCGTGGGGCTGCCATGGCTTTCCAGAATGCGCTGCGCTGGAAGATTGGCGGCACAAAAGCCAATGCCGATGCTGCCGTAAGGATAATGATGCAATGGGCCCGGGAGTGCAAAGGTCTGGGGGGTGATACGAACGTATCGCTGGCGGCAGGCATCTATGGCCATGAGTGGGCAAACGCCGCGGAACTGATGCGCGACTACGACGGCTGGAACCGAGAGGACTTCGAGGAGTTTAAACAGTGGATAGTACGTGTGTTCTACAATCCTGCCATCGACTTCCTGCGCCGGCGGCATGACACATGGCTCAACGCCCGTTATTCCAACCTCGGTCAGCGCCCCGGCCACTATTGGAGCAACTGGGGACTGTGCAATGCCCTCTGCGTGATGTCAATAGGCATCCTGTGCGACGATGTGCACATGTACAACCAGGGGGCCAGCTTCTATAAATACGACCATGTGGGCACCTATAAAGACCGTTCCAAGCAGAGCGTCATCTTGAATGACGGATGCAACGAGTTCCTCGGCAATCTCGTGCCCATCGTCACGCCCGACGAGCGAGGACCGTTCGGCTACCTGGGGCAGATGCAGGAGAGCGGTCGCGACCAAGGGCATACACTGATGGCGCTCGGACTTGCCGTTGACATCTGCCAGGTGGGACTCACGCAGGGCGACGACCTCTTCGCCTACATGAACGACCGCATCGCCGCCGGCGCCGAGTTCGTGGCGGCTTCCAATTTCGGAGGAGTGAATGCCAGTTCGCTGCCATGGACAAACTACAACTATGCCGACTGCCGCGGCACCATGGGTGCGGGATGGCTCATGACCGGCATCAATACGGGCGGTTCGGGCGAATACCGGCCTTATTGGGACCGTCTCATTGGCTACTATGAGGGGCTGAGAGGTGTCAGAATGTCCTATTCCGAAGCTGCCAGTGCCAAGGTCTGCCCCGACGGTGGTGGAGGCAACTACAGCCAGAACAGTGGCGGCTTCGACCACCTGGGCTTCTCCACGCTTACTGGTTGGAGACCCGCTGTCGGTGCCGATGAGGGCATCACACCACTGTCGGGCAATATCGTCTATAAAGGCGTGACCTATGAGAACCAGACCAACCTTGGTGGACTGAAATACGATTACAATGTGTGTCCTTCCAAGGGCATACCTGCCGACGGCAGCGATATCACCCTGCAACCGCAGTTGCCGGAGGGGGTGACCGACACTGGCCAGTGGCTGTGGAACACGGGCGAGACCTCGCGTGAGATGACCGTCAAGGCCGACCATAGCTATATCTATCGCGTCAGTTATACCGCAGCCAACGGCACCGTGAGCCAGCAGGCTTTCGCTATCGCCGTATGTGGCGACGCACCCGCCGATGTGATGACCAACGAGATAACCGTCGGT
>CACXDY010000322.1 GCA_902766505.1 uncultured Prevotellaceae bacterium | reverse complement strand
TTCGCTCCGTCCACCGTTGGCAAAGAAAGCATCTTCCGCCCGTCATTTCTTGGCGCTTCAACTAATCTGTGCCTATCTGCGCAAGGATGACATCACCTGTAGGGAACTGTCGGAGAAAGCAGAGACGGCGTTGTCGATTATCGAGGCCGAAGGCCAACAAAAGGCGGGCTCTGACGTGCAGGCTTATCTAAATGTGGCCCTCTATATAGCCACAGGCAATCCAGCCTATCGTGAAGCCGCCAAGTCTTATGTCAAGGAACGTCAACCCTCATCCCAAGCCTTGCGGCGCTTTGTCAGTCTCATCAGGGTCAAGAGGGTTCGTCCACTGAAGCAACAGGCTTTAGAAGAGCAATGAATACGACAAAAATAACAACATAAAAAATATCTTATGAGAAAACAATTAGTCTTGATGGCATTGACAGCCGTACTGATATGCGGCTGCGAAACGCCCAATGTAGCCTATTTTGGAGATTTGACCAATGGTAAGTCTGTAACGACCTCAACGAGCAAGGAGATTCGCTTCCGTACAGGCGACAAGCTTTCCATTGTAGTCAGCAGCCGCGACCCACAGTTGTCTGCCCTTTTCAATCTACCCAACGTATCTCAACGCATTGGTATGGCGACGGCATCCAGTAATTCAGCAGCAAGCAGTAATGGAGTCATGTGCTATACCATAGACAGCAAAGGCGAAATAGACTTCCCCGTGCTGGGAAAATTGCACATTGACGGTATGAACCGCGAGGAGGTATGCACGATGGTAAAGCGTGAGCTGACCAGCCGTGACTTAGTGAAAGATCCTATCGTGACAGTAGAGTATGCTGGTCTATTCTTCAACGTGATTGGTGAGGTTGGCCGCCCCGGACGATACAATTTTGACCGCGACCGTTTTACCCTCTTAGATGCCTTGAGCATGGCAGGTGACCTGACCATCCAGGGCAAGCGCGACAACGTGGCTGTCATGCGCATGGAAGGCGACCACCGGACCACCTATCGTGTCAATCTTCAATCAGGTGAGGAAGTGTACAATTCTCCTGTCTATTACTTGCAACAAGATGACATCATTTACGTGGAGCCAACAGAGAAGCGCGCCAACGAGTCGACCCAGAACAACAATCTGTTGCAAACCCCGACATTCTGGATGAGTGTCACCACCTTCCTCATGTCCTTAGGTGTTTTGATTTTCAAATAATACTCAAAAAACAATAATTCCCAATGGAAAAGAAAACAGAAGCGGGCGTCCGCCAAAAAAGCGAGTACCTCAGTCTGCAAGACCTTATGCACCTTTGCTTCAGCAACTGGCCATGGTTTCTCTTGTCACTTGCTGTAGCATTGAGTATCTCAGAGTGGAAGATTCTTCGTACGGTGCCCACCTACACCCGTACGGCCTCCTTACTCCTCAAGGAAAAAGGCAAGGCCAACAAGGAGTTCTCCACCAACCTTGGAACCGGTATAGACCAAGGCATTTTCAGTTTTAACACCAACCTGACCAATGAAATCATCTCCATCCAGTCGCCGGACCTTGTTCTTGAGGTCGTCAAGCGACTGAATCTTGACGTGGACTACCAGACTGACGGAGCCTTTCACCGCAACGTCCTTTATGGCAGCACCCTGCCTGTCAAGGTGGTATTTGAGGATTTGGCTTACAACGGCAGCAGTTCTTTCACCATCAAATTCAAGAAAGACAAATCAATGTCACTCAGCGATTTCGTGCACTATGGCGAGAAGTTGGGTGGCGGTGCCCTGACCACGACAAAGGACAAGAGAATCAAGACTCCTATCGGTGTTCTCACCATTGAGAGCACCCCATATTTCGATGAGTTGGTACGTGATGGTTTGACCATCTATGTCAACCGGATGGGTGTGAATACAGCCATGGGGATATGCCGAGGCCGTTTGTCCGCCAGCATCCAGCAGGAAGAATCCTCCATCATCGACTTGACATACCGCGACAGCAACACCCAACGTGCAGAAGATATACTCAATGCTGTCATAACCGTATACAACGAGAACTGGGTAAAAGACAGAAATCAAATTGCCGTCAGCACTTCCGACTTCATCAATGAGCGTCTGAATGTGATAGAGCATGAGTTAGGACATGTCGACAGTGACATTTCTTCTTTCAAGAGCCGCAATCTGATACCCGACGTAGAGGCCACCTCGCGCATGCACATGCAGAACGCCAACCAGGCAACTATGGAAATCAGCTCACTGAACAACCAGTTGCAGATGACCCGTTTTATCCGTGAGCGCGTGACCAATCCTAAAAGCAAGACCCAGTTGCTTCCTGTCAACTCTGGTATCAACAACAGCGTGATAGAGCAGCAAATCAATGAGTACAATGAGAAATTACTGCAGCGCAACAGTTTGGTAGCCAACAGTAGCGAGGAGAACCCATTGGTTGTAGACTTAGACCATCAGTTGGCGGCTATCCGCAATGCCATTGTCTCCTCCATCGACAACCAGATCAACACACTGAACACACAAATCGGTGGCTTCCAGAACATTCAGGCAGCCAGCACTTCCCATATGGCCAGCAACCCGAACCAAGCCAAGTATCTGCTAAGTGTGGAACGCCAGCAAAAGGTGAAAGAGTCGCTCTATCTGTTCCTCCTGCAGAAACGCGAGGAAAACGAGTTGTCGCAAGCCTTCACCGCCTACAACACCCGGGTAATTATGTCACCGGCAGGATCCAACGAGCCTACAGCACCTGTCAAGAACAAGATACGGCTTGTCGCTTTGGCCATTGGCCTTCTATTGCCCCTTCTGCTTCTGCTTCTCCGTGAGAATATGAATACCAAGGTCCGCGGCCGCACCGACATCGACAAACTCACCATCCCCTTCATCGGTGAAATCCCCTTTAACGGCAAGCGGAAACGCAAGAATCCAATCAGCACACTCTTTGACAAGAAAAAGAAAAAGAGTAAAGACGACGATGGTCCCAAAGAAGTGGTAGTGAAAGCCAAGAGCCGTAATGTCATCAACGAGGCATTCCGCGTGGTCCGTACTAACATGGAGTTTATCGCCGGTGCAGACCAACATCAGAAAGTCATTATGTTTACCTCAATCAACCCTGGCAGCGGCAAGACCTTCCTCACGGCGAACATCGCAGCCAGTTTTGCCATCAAAGGCAGCCGGGCAGTTGCGATAGACCTTGACTTGCGTCGTGCTTCGTTATCGAAATACGTAGGCAAACCCAGCAACGGTATTTCCGATTACCTAAATGGCAGAATCGACGACCTCGAAGAGATTGTCTATCCACTTTCTTCTCATGAAGGTTTGGACATCATCCCCGTGGGCACCGTTCCTCCCAACCCTGCAGAGTTGCTGCTGAATCCCCGCCTTGCCCAACTGATTCAACAATTACGTCAAGACTATGATGTCATATTCATAGACTGTCCGCCTGTTGACATAGTAGCAGACACCACAGTGATATCCAAATTGGCCGACATCACCGTGTTTGTGATTCGTGTAGGATTGATGGACCGCGACATGTTGCCTGTGGTGGAAGGCTATTATAATGACAAGAAATTCAACAACATGACCATCATCCTTAATGGTAACACAACTGGAACTAGCCGTTATGGTTACAACCGTTACAGCTACCACTATGGCTACGGATATGGTTATGGCTATGGCGGATATGCAAAAGAAGACTAACAGCAGAGCAGGTGTGGAATACGATGAAAAGGGAAAAGCTGAAACCATTCCAGAAGTTCAGGGATTATCTTGAATATCATCTCGCCATCCCTTGTCTTCGGACATTCCACACTTGCTACCGAGTAAAAAGAATCCGTTGCAAGAGCCGGATACGATTTCTCTTTATCCTCCAGGATTTATCCAAATGGAAGACAGAAGCTTTATACAAAGCCATGGTGGCTCATCCCCGTTTTGAACCTATTTTGGGAATCACGCCACCAACAGGGAAACAAGATACCACGAGGCTTGAAGAATATTGTCATTCCAAAGGATATCCCTATATCATTTTGGACAAGAATCGGAAATTGAGCACTCAAGTCTCTCCCGACATTGTGGCTCATCAACAGCCGTATCGGCATGAAATACACCCGGCTCATTCAGTATGGCGCAACTTTAATGTACCCATTGTCTATATTCCCTATTGCACCCACAGCTTACTCACCTATTGGGATTCCAATCAATATCTTCACCACTATTGTTGGCATCATTATTTTGAGAATTCCAGTTGCTGCGAAGAACGGAAGAGCATCCATTTCTACCATGGCAACAACTTTGTTGTGACCGGCCTTCCCTTTATGGACGAATTGGCAGCACCCAAAGAACAATTCCCCGACCCTTGGCCAGCCGACGGCCGCAAACGCATCATCTATGCTCCACACCACACCATAGGGAAGCTACACATGGATGGCATAGAATACTCAACCTTTTTGGAGAATGGTGACTTCATGCTCAAGATGGCAGAGAAATACCGCGACAAAGTCTACTTTGTCTTCAAGCCCCACCCCCGACTGTTTCAAAACTTAGTACAACTATGGGGAGTTTCGAGAGCCGAAGCATACTATAACCAATGGAGGAATGGTGAAAACAGCCACGTAGAAGAAGGAGCCTACCAAGCCTTGTTTAAATATTCCGATGCGTTAATACATGATTGCAGTTCCTTCACAGTGGAATATCTTTATATGGGGAAACCGGCCATGTATCTTCTCCGCCATGAAGACCATGCCACAAATATCAGCCAGTATGTGGGTGAGGCTTTTGACTTGCATGAGAAAGGCAGAACTCATCATGACATCGAGCTATTCATCCAACAAATTATCAATGAGGAAGACTCAAGAAAAGAAGCACGTGAGCAATTTTACAAAACCACACTTCAGCCACCTCATGGTCAAAGTGCTTGTGCAAACATCATTGATGCTATCCTCGGCCAGGGAGAGTATTCACAGATAAGATGAAAGAGACGGAGTCCGTCAAGGAACAAACCATCCAAAGCGTGAAGTGGAGCGCCATTGAGCGTTTTTCCCTTCAGTTAGCCTATTTCATTATAGGCATTGTGATGGCCCGCAAGCTGTCACCCTCCGACTATGGAGCCGTGGGCATGATAGCTATATTTATCTCCATCTCCCAAACTTTCATCAACAGTGGTTTTGGCAATGCCCTTATCCGCAAATTAGACAGGACAGATGTAGATTATTCCACGGTTTTCATCTTCAATTTCATTGTCAGTATCATATGTTACGTCCTATTGTTCTTGATATCACCATGGGTAGCGTCCTTCTTTGCGATGCCCATCCTTTGCCCTGTGCTCCGTGTTCAAGCCATCACCCTGATATTGGGTTCATTGGTCAGTATCCATTTGACGAAACTAACCATCGAACTCGACTTCAAGGGAATCGCCCTGCGGTCATTGGTGGTTACCATCCTTTCAGGAGCAGCTGGTATCATCTGTGCCTACTGTGGCCTTGGTGTTTGGTCACTGGTCATTCAAGGTCTCGTCAATTCTACAACAAATATCCTTTTCATTTGGGCATATACCCGATGGTTCCCTAAATTGAAATTTTCAAGAAAATCGTTTAAGGAGATGTTTTCTTTTGGAAGCAAATTGTTGGCTTCCAGTTTGCTAAATACCATCTACAACAATTTGAACACATTAGTGGTGGGTAAATTCTTCTCAGCAGCCGACTTAGGCAATTACAACCGTGGCACCCATTTTGCTACCCTACCCGTAGAAACGGCGAATGGCGTACTCAGCAAAGTGACCTACCCCATTCTTGCCCGTTTGCAGAACGATGATACCAGGCTTATCAAAGCATACCGAAAATATATCTGCATTATGTCGCTGATTATTTTCTATGGCTGTTGCCTGTTAGTAGCTATTGGAAAGCCGTTGATTTTGTTCTTGCTAACTGAGAAATGGTCAGAATCCATTATCTACCTGCAGATTTTTTCCTTTGCAATCATGTTCGACCACATCAGCACCATTAATCTCAATTTGCTGTTTGTCAAAGGTCGTTCAGATTTGTTCTTTCGTTTGGAAGTGATCAAAAAAATCATTTCAACGGTCATTCTGTTTTCTTCCATCCCATTTGGGATTATCGGAATCTGCATTTCCAAAATCATCTACACACAGATTAGTATTGTCATCAACACCTACTATACAGGAA
>CACXDY010000321.1 GCA_902766505.1 uncultured Prevotellaceae bacterium | reverse complement strand
GTCTAGCCGGCCCTCAAGCCGCATCACAAGATTGTTGTTCTCTTTAGTGAATTTGGTATTCATGTGTTGGGGATTTATTTAGTGGATGTAAGTTTCTATTCTGTGGGATGGATTCTTTTGCGCAAGGTGAGGATATTCCGGCCTTCACGACGCTCATAGTTGATGCTGTCCATCAAGCGGCGGATGAGATGGATGCCCAGACCACCGATGGGGCGCTCCTCGACGGGCAGCGTGGTGTCGACTTCCTCCCGGATGGTGGGGTCGAAAGGCTGGCCGCTGTCGCTGACGACAAACGTCATCCACTCGGCATCGGCATCGATGGTGACATCGCTTTCCAGTCCTTTGGGATAGGCATATTTCATCACGTTGACCACCGCCTCCTCCAAGGCGAGGTTGACCTGCATGGCGGCGGCAGGGGCGAGACTTACCTCGTCGCACACCTCCTCGACCATTTCGGCCAGACGGGGTATCTCGCCGACATCACAGGGCAGGGTGAGTGTGCGGTGCAGGCGGGTGGCGGACAACTGGCGCACATAGCGTATGGCGAGCATGGTGAGGTCGTCGCTCTGCTCGGTGTCGCCCACAAAGTCGCTGACCGCCGCCTTCATGCCCTCGACGAGTTGCTGTGAGGTGCCGGCCTTCAGGTGGGCTTCCATCCGCTGGGTGCCAAACTGGTCGTGCCGGGCATCCTCGGCCTCTGTCAGTCCGTCGGTGTAGAGGAAGATGGTGGAGCCTGACGGGATTTCCGCCTCCTGCTCCGAGTACTGGAAGTCGCCGAGTACCCCGACGGCGATATTGGGGTCGACGGGCAGCGGCTTGCCGTCCACATACACCGGCGTGTGGCCCGCATTGGTATACCGCAACCGGCCAGTGGGCAGGTCAAGGACTCCAACAAACAGGGTGATGAACATATAATAATCGTTGTCCTGAGCCATCAAATCGTTCATCGCCGTGACAATGCGCTCGGGGGCCGACTCCCGCACGATCAGCATGCGGAAAGTGGAACGGGCCACGGCCATCACCAGAGCAGCCGGCACGCCTTTTCCCGACACGTCGCCAATGCAGAAGAACAACTTCTCGTCGCGGATGGAGAAGTCGCAGAAATCGCCGCCCACCTCCCATGCCGGTGTCTGCCAGGCATAGAGGTCGATGTCGTTGTGACCGGAGAACGCCGGAGATGCCTTGGGCTGCATCGCTTCCTGGATGCCACGAGCCACATTCAGTTCGCCCACGATGCGCTCCTTCTCTGTGTTCACCTGGTGCAGACGGAGGACGCCGCGCACATAGCGCTGGATGATAAACGCCAGGATGCCGAGTCCGAGGAGTTGCAGCAGGATGATGGGCACAAACGTGCGTTTCTGGTTTTCGTGGAGTTTCGACGCAAGGGCAGAGATTTCTTCTATCGGCAAATCGACTGATATCACGGCCACCGTGGCTCCACGGGCATCGCGCACCGCCCGTGATAAAGTGAACATGAACTTAACGTTGTACTTGCCTATATAGGGCTCGCTCCAGAAACTGTCGCTGTCGATGCCCTGGCTGTACCAGGAGCGCTGGGTGTAGTCGAAATCGATGACATGCTCGGCCAGTCCGCCGTGCTTATCATCCTTGTAGATATAGAGTCCGTCGTGGCGCCCGTCGGCACCCACCACGTGGCAATAACTCACGCCAATCACCTGCGGCTGACGGCCGAGCAACCCGCGGATGACAGCCCACAGCGAGTCGTTGTCATGCCGGGCGGTGAACCGCTCAATGTCGGGCATCACCTGAGCCAACGCCGCCTCCACCTCCTGCTTCAGTTGAGCAGTGCGGTTGGTACTGTTCAGGTCTCGTTGCGCCATCTCCGTCAATTGCTCGCTGATGCCTCTCCGTGTAGAGAAATACTGCACGGCGGTTATCAGTTGCAGCAGCAACGCGGCGACGACCAGCACCAAAATGCTCCGCAGCTGGTCTTTTCGGGATGTCATCATACCTCCTATAACTATTTGCCCGCAAATATATCAAATAAATGCGAACAGACAAAATAATGCCCTTTGTTTTTTGGGGGTG
>CACXDY010000320.1 GCA_902766505.1 uncultured Prevotellaceae bacterium | reverse complement strand
TAAACCCAAATTCTCACGCATCCTGGTATTCGGTCTGAGCATGCCTCTCATCTACCAGCATCAGTTCAACAAGCACTGGGGATTCGGCCTCGGCCCGGTGTTCAATTGGAACACTTACGCCACCATCAAGACAAAATACAAGATGGACGGCGGCACGCATGAGTTTAAGGAGAAGAAAATCAATCAACAGAAATTCACCATCGATGCCATGGTCATGTTAAGCAATCCCGTCCTCGACCTCTACATGAAGTATTGCCCCATGGATGTGCTCAAGGACTCGGATGTCAAATTCCAAACTCTGACCATAGGATTCTACTTGTAAAAGGATTTTTAGGCTTTAAGGTCTTTAAGGTCTTTTAGGACTTTAAGGTCTTTAGGGACTTTAGTTTTTAATGGCCTCACAGAGCAATGTCTTGCTCGTGAGGCTTTTTTCTTATCACATAGTATAGGGCGCGGATGTCATCCTCGTTGAGTGTGAAGTCGGCATATTCGGGTGACGGATTGAGGGAATGAAAGGTAACAGTGCCGTTGATCAAGTCCTGTGCTATCATCTGCTTGAGCAGCACACTCGAACCAAAGACCACGACCCAATAAGGACGCTTGTCGAAACGGATGCGGTCGCGCCAAAACTCGCGCTCCAACTCCCTCACCAACACACGGTCGCCCGACTCAAAACTCTGACGGGAACCCGTGTCCATGGAGTCACCCTTCACCTCAAACGACAGATAATGACCACGAGCCAGACGGTCCACCTCATACGTCTCCTCACTCCATTCATCCTCTACCGGGTCGAGACGGTCGGAGTCGTTGACAAACTGGCCAAAAGCGGCATAGGGCACATGACGGACCGTCATGAACAGACGGTTGCCACGCTTATAAAACTTGCAGCCCTTGGAATTGGCTGAGAGGTACTCCAAGTCATCATCGCTGACCATACGGGCCTCCACCACGGGGTCTACAGGCAAAAGCATCTCGCCAGTATTGTGACGCACCCAATCGAGATTGATGCGGGGGTCGAGGGCAGACAAACGACCAAGGAATTTCTCACTTACCGGCACACGGCCGTTCAGTATCTGCGAGAAAGCCGAAGGGTTGTATCCCAATGTGGCCGCCAACTCGCGCTGTGAACCAGCCTTGCCCTGTTCCATCAGGTAAATCACCACCTTGCGAAGATTGTCATGTATTTGCATTATTCTTTTCGTTTATATTTTTAGCTCATTAATTGTTAAAATAATGTTAAATATAAACTAATCTCTTGCGAAAAGGGATTTTGTGTTTATATTTGCAGCGGATTTACGGCAAAACACACGTTGAAATTTATATTTAACGAAATTTTCGCTGCAAATATAAAGATAAAATAAATACAAACCAAATATTTTGCTTCATTTATTCAAAAAAAATAAAAACACGCTACATTTCAGGATAACAGCCAGGTGGAAGTGCCCGCCACTCCACCTGGATTTTGGATAATCAAAAAAATCATTCTGGACAATCTAAAACAGCATTCCGGAAAAGCAAAAAACAATCCAAGCAATCAAAAATCATTCGGATCAACTAAAAAGCATTCCGGACAATCAACCATCCGGGCAATCAAAAAAATAACCATCAATAGAATTAAAAGACATGAAATCTATGAGAACCTTCATTCAACACATGGCCGATAGGCTTCTGGGAAAACGTTATTATGCCATCATCATCGGCGAAAAAGGCAGCGACCGCTATTACATGGCTTCGGAAATCCATGCCACCAGAGAATCTGCTGATGCACACCGCCGACGCATCGAGGAAACCCGTACCTACGTCTACATCACGACCATCACTTTCAGGTGGAGGAGATAAGATGGACCGTCACAACTTTCTGATAGAAATAATGAAATGGACCATCACAACTTTCAAACCAAGTAGACAACATGGAGAAACATAACATTCAGACGGAATAGATAATATGGAAATGAAGAAAATCATACAGGGAAGCCGCCACGCTGACGTGACTTTCCACCGTGACGGGCGCATAGACCTTACCGCTCATGTGGTGAAAGCCCTCGACCTGCATGAAGGCGATGTCATCAACATTGCCGAACTGGGCGAACGCTACCCCGAGCATTTTATCTTCGTGGCAAGACGGGCCGTCGATGCCACAGGACGACACTCCGGCATCTGCCGACCAGTAAAAAGAGGAGGAAACTATCAACGCGTCTACAGCAAATGCCTCACCGACTACATCCTTCATCGATGTCAAGCTTCTGATTCCCAGGCTTTGAGGGTGGGAGCCCCCACACAACTCACAGGCATAGGCCAGGCCCTCCCGCTCATCATACCGCATAAAAAACCATAACCCACATTTTTACCTATCCAAGCCATGCATAAAATCCTTACACTCCACGGCATGACCTCATGCCCCGACCAAGCCACCGAGGCAACATGCTGCACCCTTCACAACCTCATTGAGGAGGAAGTAGCATTACGCCCCATCAGACTCGACACGACTGTCCTCGCCACCGTCACCACCCATGCGAAGCTGGTGGCCACACACACCATAGCATCATCCACACACCTCATCATAGAAGAGTACACCCCACAAAACGTCTGGCGCTATTCCTGGATCAGTTCTGCCTCGGACTCCAACCCGTCATCACAACCAGCCGTCATCATCACCACCTGCCACCGGGCCAATGCCATCACAGCTATCGACAATACCCTCTGGTTCACCTTCGACCAGGAGACCCGCTGCGCAGTATGGGATGCCGGAACGGAGCGCTATGCCACATTCGGGCGCGACGACCTGCTCTACGACATCACTATCACCCAGAACACCCAACAACGGGTCAATGTCACCATGCCCATGGCCCCTGTCCAGCGCCACTTTGACGCACCCGACACCATGATGGCCTCCCGTCAACCACTGCTCAGCCGGGTGTTCGACGGTTTCTACGACAACGACGACGCCTACGCCACATCGTCCACCATGGTGGCGGCACAGATGGAGCAGGCCATAGACCAGGCAGTGGTCATGGCGGGTCGTGGCGCCATGAAGGGAGTCCGCCTGGGCATTGCCGCCCTGCGCTTGAACGACGGTTCCCACATTCTCCATTCCAATATTTTCTCCCTCTGGCCGGCAAACATCGACCACACCATCACCGCCGACCGCGATAACGGCACGTTGAAAACCATTGCCTATATCCACCGCCACCAAATCAACATCACGTTCAGACAACCCGACAGCGCGGCAATGAATCTCGTCGACGGCATCGACATCTTCCTCTCCCGACCTCAAAACTTCCTCGACCTACGCATGGCGGCCACACACTCCACCAACTCAGAAGGACTCACCACCTCGCTCTCTTTCGCCTATGCCGACATCCCCACCCTAACCGCACGGCTCAACAAAATGGGATTTTACCATGCCATGACCATTACCAAACGACAAGCGGGCTCTCCCCTACTCCTGACCGACATGGCGGCAGGCTCGGAAGAGGCCGACCTCACGGATTTGCAAAGATGGAACGGAGGCGCAAGGACGGCTCACTACCACAACGGCAGACTCACACTCGCCGACCTCACCGAAGTGGTGCACAACCCGATGGAGATAGGACTGAGATACGTGTATCACACGTTGAACGAGGATGCCAGGAGCCATGTCGAAGACACCTCTACGCTCGAAGACGAACTGACAGCAGGACAACGTGCGGACATCGGCGACCAGACCGGGGGACACACAGCCCAACTCGTCATCAAAGCCGTCACCAACGACGGTCAGAACCGCGAGATGTGGTGGACGACCGAAGTGCAATACCCCATCCCGGGTATGATGATGGCGCCACACAAACTCCTGCGGGAACTGGCATACCACCTCCGCGTCTGTATCGACGGGGAAACGAGATATTTCACGACCACTCAGCCACTGCACCCCCTGGAGGACAAAGAACTGGCCATATCCATCCATCAAACGACAACAGGGGCCCATCCGACTCAAAGACCTGCCGCATGGTCGATGCTGTTGCAACAGGCAAGATCGTTGTCCTACGACGACTCCACGCACACCTATCAGGAGTCCCACCTGCTGTGGGAAGAGGAGACCGCCGAAGAATTCGACCGGAATGCTGCCATGGCACAAAACCAATGGCCCCTGACAAGGAAAGAACCACAAATGAAGACCTCGGCAGAAAACAAACCCATCGTGTTTCCCCGAAGCCTGGCAGTCAGAGTAGGCGACGGAAAGATTCTCGCCATCACCTCCAACACACGGCGCAGCGCCGATGGGCTGTTCGGCGACGGACAATATTATGTGTTTACCAGCCATGGGCTGTGGCTCAACCGCCTGAGCAACGGGAGATGGCATGCCCAACAGACGGTGACAAGAGACAGACTGTTAACAGGTACCCAACCCGTCTGTACCGACAAATCCGTAGTCTTTCTATCGCAGAAAGGACTGATGATGGTGGAAGGCTCGAAAATCACCTGTCTCAGCGCATCCCTGCAACACCACTCATTCCCCCTCAGCCGACTGCCTCATGCCGCGGAAATCCTCGCCACCGAACAGGGACTCGAGACGCTGTTCAAACCTTTGCCCAACTGGACATCAGCATTTTTCCCCGATGCAAAGCTCTGGTATGACGGCAAGAATGACCGGATATGGATGGTCAACCCATCCACGGATGAGAACGGACAACAGAAATGGCCATGGGCTTTGGTTTACTCATTGAGGGAAAAGACATGGGGGACAGCCGATGCCAACTTGATGTCTATCGTCGCCAACGGCACTGACATGTGGGCCGTCAAAAACATTGACGGACAAGCAACCATCGTGAAGGTCAGCCTTGCACACCAACATCGTATTCCCGTGCTCTTATGCACCCATCCTCTGTGGTTCGGACAACGAAACCAGCCAAAAACCATCGTGAGAACCATTGTGCGGGGACTTTTCTGTCATCGTGGGAAATATGGCAGTCATCTCGGCATCGCACTCTATGGCAGCAACGACCTCTGCCACTGGCAACTCATCGGGACAAGCGCCCACCAATACCTGTATTATCAACGGGGAACACCCTACCGCTGGCACCGCATTCTCGCCATCGGAAAACTCCAAATGGTCGACAATATCGAGGCTGTCAGCGCAGAATATTACATAAGAAGAAAAAAATGAAGGAATTTGGCAGTTTTACCGTTTTTTTTCTATAAATTTGCAACTGATTGGAAAATCACCCCTCATTCTCTCTTTTATGGAATCCATCAGAATCAACATCAACAAGCAGCAAGGCCGCGATGGTCTGGTGCCTATCATTGCGTATCCAGCCAGTTCGGCCTATGACTTCAGACTGCTCAACAGAAGCAGCGACATGGCCAATATCGCCACCAATTCTGCCTACTGCATCTCCATCTACCCTGACGGACAAAACATGCAGGTCTCACTTATCAAGACTTTCGACGGGGGACAGATGGAATACAGCGTGCTCACCGACACAGGACACAACACCATCCAGGCGGGAGTCATCATGCAGACACTCAAGGATTTGGCTGCACTATATGAAAAAGTGGCTGCAAAAGAGGTTAGGCCCAGCGAGAACAAACAGTTCACCGACAATGTGGCAGCCATCTACAAACGGCTCACTGCAGCCACCACCCCCGGACAGCCCACCCCACTCCCTGTATGTGCGGAGGACGATGCCCTGACCTACTACATGAACTACCGCACCGAAGGTGAAATCCATACCCTCCTGCAGTTCCCCGACCAGGAGTTTTTCAACCACACCTCCCATATCTACCTGCTCGACGAAAACGTGCATCCCGTCAAGCCACAGGCATGCAAGCATATCCACTCCCTCGTGCTCCGCACCTTCAAAATCAAGTCACCGCAAGGATATGAGTATGGAGAAGTGAAAGAAGGAGAGACCGTGCGCATCAACCTCAAGGGAAAGGAGGGCATGCTGCCCATGACAGCCGACGTGAAGGGTGACGTGAGAAAACCCAGTCCATACGGCTATTTCGACTCCGCCACCAACACCATCCGCATTGATGAGCGCACCGTAAAGTTCTACTATGAGCTGAAATTCACCGTCAGGCTCAACGACCGCATCCTCCGCACCTGCACCGTCAGGTACAATGGTGAGCAAGTGATGCCCGACAACAACGGGTCATACCTCATCAAGGTGTATGAGGACAAGGTGAACAATGCCGGATTCATTCATTTCTCGGGCAACAACCTGAAGACAGCTGAGATACAGGTGACACCGGGCATCGTGAAGCAACAGGAATATGTCTACACGCCGGAACCCATGCACGACCTGGCTCAAATCACCCTCGATTTCAGCGACGGGAGACCCATCAACGCCATGCTCGACATCGGTACCAACGACAGACTCTTCAACCAGCTCAAATCGGGAAAGGTGAAAGGATATCGGGTGAAAAAGGAGGGCGAGGCCTACCGCATCTTCATCCCCAGAAAACTATCCATGTCATCGAAGAACATCCTGCGTATGTTCAAGTTCGTGGCCATGGTGCTCTTCACCCTCGCAGCCTACGCACTGGCCACCTGGCTCATGACCAAGCACTGGCCCTGGCCCATTGAACAGGCGGTTTCACCCAAAGCGACGGCGACCCAAACCATCATGTCGCCCAACGGCACCATCGAGGACGATGACGAAAATGACACGGGGCTCATCTTCGATGAGCGCGACCAGGTGGCTCTCGAGGCACTGGACTTCAAATATCTCAACGAAAACGACACCTGGCGAATAGACTCCATCAAAAGTATCAAATATGGCGATGTGCTCAACACCATTTTCCATGGCAGGCTGAGTGAAATCAAGATGAAGAACTACAATGCCAAGGTCATCAACAACTCCTGGTGGTTGCAGGTGTGGCAAAACATCATCCTGGCCAACAGCGTGAACAGCAACAATGCCAAGAAAGCTTTTGACGCCGTGATTTCCGACGACCACATCAGCCTCAACGTGCAACAGCTGTATGAGGAGCTCAACAAATACGTACTGCCCGCCATCGATGGCGGCAACATCATGGGAGCCAAGCCAAAACCGCAGCCACAGCCGCAACAGACTCAGCCACAACAGCAGGCTCAGCCTCAGGCCCCGCAGTCACAGACTCCTCAATCACAGGCACAACCCCAACAAACCGCGCCAAAAACCAAGCAGGCTTCTGCCTATCCGGCACAAAAGAAGCCCACCTACCAACAATATCAAGGAAAAACGAAAAAACAGACCAACCAATGGACAGGGAAATGATTTTCCCTGTTTTTTTGTATCATTGGGACGTGAATCATTGGGACGGAGATTTTGAATTGTGAAAAGTAGGTTTACATTCCTCATCCTTTTGATAAATAATTACCGACAGTCTATTTAGTGTTTTTGTTTGATGATTTGATTTTTCACCTTTATCTTCTGTCGTGCAATAAAATCAAAATAATAATCCTTTACTGTTTCTATTATTATTCCATTATCATCAAGAGAGCTGGTTGTCTGCCTCTCCTTGCCGCCCGTGTTAGCTCTTGCATGCATAGTAACTCTGATTCACGTCCTCCTGATTCATTTCCTAACGTTCAGTCCATTTAGACTCCCTGTGACATAAAGGTTGTACAGCCCTCTCTCTGGCTCATTGCACACTTTGTTCCCAAAATATGTGCGTTGCCTACTTTCTTTTTGTGTGCTAAAGAGGTAAAGCTCTAATTTCATTCGATATTTGCCATTTTTCTTTATCCTTTTTCCAATACTCTTCTTGCTTCGGTCATCGTGTGAAAGAACCTTGTATTCCTTGCCATCATCATCAACTGCATAGATGATATAGACATCATTGACCAATTGACGGCCGCAGTTTTCCAGACTGTCAATGTGAGTGACGAGAAGACACTTTGGCTGTGCCACTGATTTGTCCAATAGCAAGTCAAAGTATTTGTCTCCTTCATTTGAATATGTCTTACTTTGTTTCAAAGCCTCTTGATGGCTTTTTTTATCCGTGATGATGATACCTAAACCATGGCCATCAGTTTTCTCCTTAAGAAGACAGGCTTCGCCTATTGTCTTACCCTTCTTATTCTTGATGCGCCAAAATGATTCGCCATTGATATTACTAAAAGGTTTCCCATATACACTACTCATCCTATTATTATAGTAATCAAACATATCCTTGTCTTCCATCATTAATACGTAAACCTCACACACTTTGTTTGAAAGAGGAGAATAATGAAGGGATATGTATATTGGTTGGTCTGTCATATAATAAGAAAAATCCACGAAACTTTCAAAGAGCTTTTTGTAAGCCCAACACCCTTTTCCACGCAGGAAAACAGAATCTTCTTTAATATCCGTTCCCAGTTCCATACCACAAAATGTCACATGGTCTTGTGCCTGGGTTTGACAAGGGAGTGACAAAAAGAATAATAATAAAAGTGGAGTAGTGCTTTTTTTAAAAAATTAGCATCACGGTTGTGACAGTTCTTTCTTTTTGTAATCCTCATATAGCTTATTTATATATTGTTTGTACTTCCTTTGCGCAAAATTATCTTTAAAAAACTTCCCGCTCATGACCATTTCAAAGCATTTGTGGTAGTTTTTTTTCTCGTCACCCCAATTCATGATAGCATGTCCAAACCATTCGTGGTATAACAAAGTACTGACGATATTGAATCCGTTCAGTTCGTAACTTTCATAACAGTCTCCTATATTTAAAACGATTTCCCCAGAAGTTTTGGTCTTGGTACTGAAATTGCCGTTATTACCCAAATATGAAATCTTGTTACCGTAATCATTAAGATGAAATGTATAGGACTTGTTGTTGTATTCGATTACGAACCCGTCATATTCTTTCATGATATCGCTGGCTACATTTGACAGGAAAGTTCCTTTCTTATCTGGAGTCTCCATCAATTCATAAATATAATGATCGGCATTTTGTATCTCATCACCGAATTCCTTTGTGAGATCACTCCTATAATAATCATTCCAATTAATGTCCGTCCTATCTCCTTTATATACGTATATCATGCCTGTCGAGCCAAGGAAGCCATCTTTTGTAAAACCAAGCCTATCTCCATTCGTATTATAGATAGGTTCCTTCCCATCTGGATCAACGTACTTTATCGGATTATTAGCACAATACACATACGGGCTTACCCACGGATACTCTC
>CACXDY010000319.1 GCA_902766505.1 uncultured Prevotellaceae bacterium | reverse complement strand
TGTCCAGGTCGTTCAACTCACCCGCACCAGCAAGTCAGTGTTCCTTGGTGCCTCTCCAAGAGCTGCCGTGGCCATGCTTCGCGCTTCTAAGGCTTGTGCGCTGCTGCAGGGCCGTGACTTTGTTACTCCTGATGATATCAAATATGTGGCACCCTCTGTTCTGCAGCATCGGCTCATTCTCAGTGCCGAGGCTGAAATGGAAGGACAAAACACTGCGCGCATTGTTCAGACACTCTTGCAGCAGGTAGAGGTACCCAAATAAGTGATAACCGTGTTTCTCAAGGGGCGTTTTTATATTCTGATGGCATTGTCGGCGCTTGTGATGGCCGCTGGTATGCTGTGGCAACCACTGTTGGGGGTGGGGCTGGCAATGCTTGTGGCCCTTCTCGTGGCGACAGTGGCCGACATCGTGCTGGCCTATACCACTGTGCGCTTGAAGGCATGGCGCACCTGTCCGCAACGGCTCTCCCTCGGCGATGAGAATAAGGTGACACTGCATTTCAGAAATTATTCGTTGACCCCGCTCAGGCTGAAGGTCATCGACGAGTTGCCGGTTCAGTTGCAGCAGCGCGATTTCAGGCTTGATGTCAGGATGGACGCAAAAGACAAACGCACGATGGACTATTCCCTACGGCCCACCAGCCGGGGAGAATATGGATTTGGAAACCTTCTTGTCTATGTCTCCACACCTTTGCAAATGGCAGAGCGGCGAATGAGGTTCGATGCACCCTTCACGGCGAAGGTGTATCCCTCCTTTGTCAAGCTGCGCCGCCATATGTTGACCGCGGCACCCGACAAGAATGAGGTGGGACAGAAACGAGTGCGAAGGGCAGGAAACAACACGGAGTTTGAACAAATCAAGGATTATGTTCAGGGAGATGAGTACCGCACAATCAATTGGAAAGCCAGTGCCCGCCGGAGTCACCTCATGGTGAACGTCTACGAGGATGAGCGGTCGCAGCAGATTTTCTCGCTGATTGACCGCGGAAGGCTCATGCAGCAGGCTTTCGGGGGGCTCACGCTGCTCGACCATGCCATCAATGCCTCGCTTGTGCTGTCCTATGTGGCGGTGATGAAGCATGACAAGGCGGGACTCATCACTTTTGATTACCGCATGGGATCGTTTGTGCCCGCCAGCCGTCAGACAGGACAAATCCAACGCATCATGGAGAGCCTGTACAAGGAAAAAACTTCTTTCGGGGAGTCGGATTACTCCATGCTGTGTCCCAATGTCGGAAGGCTGGTCGGCCGGCGGAGTTTCATGGTGTTGTATACCAATTTCACCGATTTCGGCAGTATGGCACGGCAGTTGCCTTATTTGAAACTCCTCAACCGCAGGCATCGTCTGTTGGTGGTGTTTTTCATGGACACCGAACTGGAGGAATTCATTTCCACTCCCCAGAAAAGTGTGGAGGATTGTTATCAGCACGTCATTGCCGAGAAAATGGTGTATGAGCGCCGGCTCATCGTCAATACCCTGAAGCAAAATGGCATCTATAGCTTGCTCACCACACCATCCAATTTGTCAGTGGATGTGGTCAACAAGTATATGGAAATGAAATCAAGAAACTTGCTTGTTTGACTTTTCCGCTTGATTTATATCAAGAAAAATGCATATTATGCACTTTTTTTGAGTAAATATTTGCATGTGTGCGGAAACAGCGCTATCTTTGCATCGTGTTTTTCATAGTATTAGATTTAAGGTTAACAAAGGTTGGAGTACGGCGGTACTCCTTTTTTTTTGCCCTGACCTTTGTGCTTTGAAGAAATTCCCTTTTTTCAAGCGTCATCAAATCATTTTTCAAGGAGTCTTTTCAGACTGTACAGCCTGATTTCGGGTGGCGGTATAAACTGATTCCTTATGACAAAATAAATCTAAAAAAATGTTGCAGTTTTAAAAATTTTTATTAATTTTGCAAAACAAATAGAAGATTGTTTTATAATGAATACGTAGATTTATGAAAAAGTATTTGGCAGAACTGGTAGGCACTTTCGTGCTTACTTTCTTGGGCTGCGGCACAGCCGTGGCATTGGGCTGTGGCACCGACACGGCATCTGTCGTTGGTACAGCATTTGCATTTGGACTCTCAGTCGTGGCTATGGCCTATACGATTGGTGGTATTTCTGGCTGTCACATCAATCCTGCTATTACGCTCGGTGTGTTCCTCAGCGGCCGCATGAGTGCGAAAGATTGTGGCATGTATATGCTTTTCCAAGTTATCGGTGCTATTTTGGCTGCCGCTGCACTGGCTGGTATCTTGTCCTCTGCTGTGGGCGACCCGTTTATCACTACCCATACGGGAGCTAACGCCTGCTCTTACGGTGTGACCAACGGACTGATTGTGGAGATTGTGCTTACCATGCTCTTTGTGCTCGTCGTGCTGGGTGCTACCGCCAAGACGAATGGTGCCACCAACAACTTTGCAGGTCTGGCCATCGGTTTGTCTCTCATCCTCATCCATTTGGTGGGTATTCATTTCACCGGCACTTCTGTCAACCCAGCCCGTTCCATCGGTCCTGCCATCTTTGAGGGAGGTCAGGCGCTCAACGAACTTTGGGTATTCATCATCGGCCCGTTGGTGGGTGGTGCTCTTGCCGCTTTGATTTGGAAAATCATCGATACGGAGGAGTAATATTCATTCTTTCTATATGATGCCCTTTGGGGCAAATGACATACAGGCAACCATCTGGCTTATCCCGCCCAGATGGTTGCCTGAGTTGTTATGACTCATAAGTCAAGGCACTACCTTTGTTTTATCCTTTTTACAGATGAAATTGCAATCTGCATTTTGCATTTGTCCGT
>CACXDY010000318.1 GCA_902766505.1 uncultured Prevotellaceae bacterium | reverse complement strand
GAAAGCTTATACTTCCGAGAATGGGGTGATGATGGTCTTTGACCATAAATGCTGTATCAGAATGAATCCTGACAGACACCTGCAGCAAATCATCAACAAACATTGTTTCAAACAGTTGGATGAATTTAGAAAGACACATAAACATTGACGATATGAAGCGGCTGTTCTTCATTATAGCATGGTTTTCGCTGACCTCTTTAGGCTGGGCTGCCGAGCGTGCGATTATACTGACTGATGTGGAAAACGAACCCGACGATAACGAATCGTTGGTGCGGTTGATGCTCTATACCAATGAGATTGATATTCGGGGTATCATTGCCACTAATTCTACACACATGAGGGATAGAATTGTGCCGGAAACTATCTTGAAAGTGATTGATGCCTACGAAAAAGTGCGCCCCAATTTGTTGCTTCATGCGAAGGGTTACCCTGAGGCTGACTACCTGCGTTCCGTAGTAAAACGCGGAACAACGGAGTATGGCATGAAAGGGGTCGGCAAGGGTAAGGACAGTGAAGGCTCGAAATGGATTATTCAAGAACTGGAACGGAAGGATGAACGTCCGCTTTGGGTTTGTGCCTGGGGCGGCGTGAATGTTTTGGCGCAGGCATTGTTCCAACTGAAAAATACCTATCCTGAGAAGGAACTGAAAAGGATAATCGCAAAACTGCGTGTCTATACAATTTCTGATCAGGACGATACGGGAATATGGATTCGGCGCAATTTTCCCAATTTGTTCTATATAGTCAGTCCAGGTGGTTATGGAAATGGCACCTGGACGGGAATCATGCAGACCACCGAAGGGGCCGACAATGAATGTATATCCAACTCCTGGCTGGCGGAGCATATTCAGCAGGGGCATGGACCGTTGGGCGCATGCTATCCCGACGTGGCGTATGGCATGGAGGGGGATACTCCTTCATGGTTGAACTTGATTCCTAATGGGTTAAATGCACCTGAACATCCCAATTGGGGCGGTTGGGGCGGACGCTATGAATACTATAAGCCTCAACGTGAGAACTGCGATCCGAATGGATTCACCGGTGGTGTTCCAGTAGAGGAGGAGCCGCGTGAAATTTGGAGCAATGCTATCGACCATTTTTCACCTTTCCTGCCAAATGAACATGGCGTTGCCGTTAAGAAAGATTCAGCTGTTTACAGTGGATTCACCACTACTGTCTGGAGGTGGAGGACGGATTTTCAAAATGATTTTGCGGCACGTATGGACTGGTGCACGAAGTCTTATGAGCAAGCCAATCATGCACCCGTGCCGCGTCTTGCCCATGCCAACGAACTCCGTGTGAAGTCCGGACAGGTGTTTGTCCTGGATGCTACCCCGTCTTACGACCCGGATGGTGACAGCTTTTCTTACCTCTGGTTTTGCTACCCTGAGGCGGGTAGTGGCCGGAATGTAGAGGTGATGGGTGCTCCCAACATTCACCGGGTCACAGTGAAGGCTCCTGAAGTCAAAAAAGCCGAGGACATCCACTTCATCCTGCAGGTGAAAGACAAGGGAACGCCAAGCTTGACTCGCTATCAGCGGATTGTCGTTCATGTCAACAAATAACATAACTAAAAACTAAATCTTCTAAAACTACTTCTCATCTATTTCATGAAATCAGGATTACTCTTCATCACGGTTTTCTTTTCCTGTTTGGTGGCCGGCGCGCAACCCAAGTTCTCACAGATGCATGGAGTGTATAACGCTAACAGCTTGTCGGTGGAAATCTTCAGCGACAATCCGGAAGTGGAAATCAGATACACCTCGGATTGCAGCGCTCCTACGGCAGAAAGTATGCGTTATACTGAACCGCTGACTTTAACCAAAACGACTGTTTTGAGAGCGGTCGAGGTAAAGGACGGCGAAATTGTTTCCGATGTGAGTACAGCCAGTTTTATTTTTGTTCAATCGGTACTCAACCAGTCGAATTTTCCTATTGGATATCCCAATCAATGGGGAAAATATACGACCATTGAAGGGCGGGCGAAAGCCGATTATGAGATGGATCCAGAGATGACGGAAAGCTCCTCTTATAGAGGGAAAATAACCATGGGATTGTACGATTTGCCCGTTCTTAGCCTTGTCGCCGACAAAGACCATTTCTTCAGCCATGAGAATGACTCTGTCAACGGGGGAATCTATATCTATACCGGACCTCCTGTAGGTGATGGCACAGGACATGGATGGACACGGCCTGCCAATGTGGAACTGATAGGTGGTCCGCAGCAGCATGACTTGAGTGCCGGGTGTGGTGTGAGACTCCATGGGGGACACGGTCGTTTGGCGGAGAAAAATCCCAAACACTCTTTCCGGCTGGTTTTCAAAAAACAATATGGGCCGGCAACACTTGAATATCCTGTATTTGGTGCGGATGAGCCGGATAAGTTCGACCAGTTGGTGCTGCGCTGTCACTTCGGAAATTCCTGGCAGCATTGGAGCAGCGATAACCGCAGAATGGCGCAATATGAGCGGGATGTCTGGATGAGGTTGATGCAGAAACGGATGGGGCATGTCGGGGTGAATGCGCTCTATGTCCATCTGTTTCTCAATGGGATGTATTGGGGGGTGTATAATGTCGCCGAAAGAGTGGATGACCAGTTTGCAAAAAACCATTTCGGGGGCAAGAAAAGCGATTACGATGTGATAAAAGTGGAAGAGGACGGCGGGAATCATTTGGAAGCCGCAGAGGGGACGCTTGACATGTGGAATACCATGTTGGAAACAGCGAAAAAAGCGGATGACAACTCTTACTATGAGGCTTTGGACTCGCTGCTCGATATCGATAATTTCATCGACTATATGATTATCAACCAATATGCGGGAAATACCGATTGGGACCACCACAATTGGTACGCTGTCCGCAGACATGGGGAGGATAGCCCGGGATTTCGGTTCCTGTGTTGGGACAGTGAGGTCATCTTCGTCAATGCAAATGAGAATGTATTGGGCACAAACAATCGGGAACGTCCGACTGGTCTTTTTCATAACTTGATGAAAAACAGGCGGTTTTCCAACCGGTACCTACAACGGGCAAAAGTGGTGCTCGCAGAGGATGGTGTCTTGGGGCAAAATAGTGTGGTGGCACTATGGGATAGTTTATATCATACTATCGACAAGGCTCTATATGATGAAGCCGCACGTTGGGGTGACTATCGCCGAGATGTGCACCGTTACACGTCAAAAGGGGAACTCTACACCGTGGACAATCACTATATGGCTGAGAGGAATAGGTTGATTAACAACTATTTCCCCGTCAGAAGCAAACGGGTACTGCAGAGTATCATCGAATTTGTAGGTGAGGATGATGCCATCGCTTATACAACTCATGAACAAAAAGTGGATGACAAGTTCTACAATCTTTGGGGACAGAAGGTGGAACATCCTGCAAGGGGTGTGTTCATCAAAAATGGGCGCAAATATGTCTTTAAGTAAGATGACAACCTATGACGATGACCTCATTGGGTATCGCATCCTTTACAACTTTTCTGCAAGAAACTGTCCCGTAAGACTTTCCTTGCATTGGACTAATTGCTCAGGGGTTCCCTCAAACATCAAATTGCCTCCCTTGTCGCCACCATCCGGACCTAAGTCTATTACATGGTCTGCACATTTGATGACTTCCAGATTGTGCTCTATCACAACAATGGTGTGACCCCTGCTGATGAGGGCGCTGAAGGCGGACAGCAAACGGCGGATGTCGTGGAAATGGAGACCTGTGGTTGGTTCATCGAAAATGAACATGGTAGGCTCCTGACGTTCCTGGCCAATGAAATAGGCTAATTTCACACGCTGATTCTCACCACCGGAAAGGGTGGAGGAACTTTGACCTAATTTGATGTAACCTAAACCGACGTCGTTGAGCGTTTGAAGACGGTTGCAGATGGTCGTCTGACCATTGGCTCCAAAAAACTCCAAGGCCTCCTCTACGGTCATGTCAAGCACTTCGTTGATGTTCTTGCCGGCATAGCGCACCTCCAAAATATCACGTTTGAAACGCTGACCATGACAGGCTTCACATTCCAGTTCAAGGTCTGCCATGAACTGCATTTCCACTGTCTGTACACCGGCACCCTTGCATTCCTCGCAACGGCCGCCGTCTGCGTTGAAGGAGAAATATTGGGAGGTGAATCCCATCTGATGCGATAAAGGCTGGTCGGCAAACAACTGCCGGATGGCATCGTAGGCCTTGACATAGGTGGCTGGGTTGCTGCGGCTGCTTTTGCCTATCGGATTTTGGTCGACAAATTCCACCCGCTTCAGCGCTTGCCAGTCTCCGTCAAGGGCAAGGTATTCTCCTGGGGCATCACAGACATCTCCCATATGACGCTTAAGGGCTGGGTATAAAATGCCCTTGACCAACGACGACTTGCCACTGCCACTAACGCCTGTGACAACAGTCATGACATGGAGGGGAAAATGTACGTTGATACCTCGTAGGTTGTTCATACGGGCTCCGCGAATCACCACACTGAGATTCCAGGGCCGACGGCTGGTGGGCACTTCGATTTTCTCGCTATGGGTGAGATAGGATACTGTATGGCTGTCGGGATATTTTTTCAGTGATTCACTGGTGACGTCCGAGGCTTGACCTTCAAAGACAATCTTTCCACCCAAACGGCCGGCATCCGGACCGATGTCTATTAGATAGTCGGCTGCACGCATGAATTCCTCGTCATGCTCGACGATAATGACGGTGTTGCCCAAGGATTGCAATTCCTTCAACACATGGATGAGTCGGTGGGTGTCACGGCTGTGAAGACCGATGCTCGGTTCGTCGAGGATATACAGCGAACCTACCAGAGAACTGCCTAAGGAGGTGGTCAAATTGATACGCTGACTCTCTCCGCCACTGAGGGTGTTGGCCTGACGGTTGAGCGTCAGATAACCAAGACCTACTTCATCCAAAAAATTCAGACGGTTGTTGATTTCTATCAACAGACGCTTGGCAATTTCTTTTTCATGGTCCTCTAAAACCAGTTCCTGAAACCATTTGCGAAGCATCCAGATGGGCATGTCCACCAATTCGGTGATGTTCTTTCCGCCAATCTTAACATAGCCTGTCTCTTTCTTCAGACGGGTGCCGTGGCACGAGGGACAGATGGTCTTGCCCTTGTAACGGCTCATCATCACGCGATACTGTATCTTGTACAAGTTCTCCTCAACCATCTTGAAGAACGCATCTATCGACACTTGGTCGTGGATGTCGCGATGACTGTCACTGGGAAGACCATGCCACAACCAGTCCTTCTCCTGACGGCTCAAGTCCATATAGGGCTTGAAAATAGGGAAGTTGTCACGGGAGGCGCGGCGGCAGAACTCATCTTGCCACATCTTCATCTTGTCGCCATGCCAGCACTGTACACAACCTTCATAAACGCTTAGGGTGGTGTTGGGGATGACCAGACGCTCATCGATGCCGAGTACTTTTCCGTAACCTTCACATTGGGGACAGGCACCCAATGGGGAATTGAAGGAGAACATGTTGTCATTGGGCTCATCGAAGCGGATGCCGTCCGCCTCATAACGCATCGAAAAATCGTAGGATAGATTGGAGGGAAGGAAGGTGATGCGACATTCACCATGACCTTCATAAAAAGCTGTCTCCGTGGAGTCCGTCAAACGGGTAAGGCTGTCCTTGCTGCCATCGAAAGACAGACGGTCTACCAAAATGTAGATGTCACTGGCTTTCGTCTGGCTGAGTGTTGCCTTGTCGTTGAGAAAATCTTCGATGCGGACAAACTGACCTTTGATGAACAAACGGACAAAGCCTTGCTGTAATTCCATCTGCAATTGACGCTCCAAATCTCTACCCTCTGAAACATGCAGGGGCGACATCACGCAAAAACGGGTGCCAGGAGCAAATTCCTTCACTTTCGACACGATGTCTTCTACCGTGTTCTTCTTTACCTGACAACCGCTGATGGGGGAGTAGGTCTTCCCGATGCGGGCAAACAACAGGCGGAGATAATCATAGATTTCCGTAGAAGTACCCACCGTCGAACGGGGATTGCGGCTGATAACACGCTGCTCGATGGCTATGGCGGGTGGAAGACCTTTGATGGAGTCGCAGTCGGGCTTGCTCATACGCCCAAGGAACTGGCGGGCATAGGAGGAGAGGCTTTCCACATAGCGGCGCTGACCCTCGGCATACAACGTGTCGAAGGCTAAGGAGGATTTCCCACTGCCACTGACGCCTGCAATAACGGTCAATTTGCCATGTGGTATCGACACGTCAATGTTCTTGAGGTTGTTGACACGGGCTCCTTTGACTTCTATGTGGTCTCTCATATCTGTCTGCTAAGAATAGTGTTGATTATTGTACATTGATGGCGGCAAGGGCAAGGCTGCAGAATTTGCAACGCTCGCTGTCACTCCTCGAGGGTAGGACGACAGGCGCTGTGGTGCCTGCCAGAATACCTGCGGTTTCGGCGCCGACAAATAAGGTGATGGTCTTATAGAAAACATTGCCTGCCTGGATGTCGGGGAATATCAGGGCATCTGACTCGCCCTCAAGTGGCGACTTGATTCCTTTCTTGTCAAGGCTCTCCTTGCAGCAGGATGTTTTCAGGTCTAATGGACCGTCTATGATGCAGGGACCGAATTCTCCGTTACGGCCACTTTCTATGATTTCTGCATAGCGTTCTGTCCAGGGGAAAAATTTCCCACCCACTTTCTCCGAACAATGAATCAGGGAGACACGGGGCTCTGCGATACCGAACGCATGGCAAAGACTGATGACATAGCGAACCTGTTCCACACGTTGCTCATGGGTCGGGTAGGGGATGACGGCGGCATCGCTGAAGAACAGCATTTTCTTGTAACCGGGTAAGGTGGACGCCGTGATATGGGTCAGTACACGGCCTTTGGGCAAGAGACCACACTCTTTGTTCAGAACGGCATGGAGAAGGGTGTCGGTATTGATTAAGCCTTTCATCAAGATGTCGGCCTGACCATCGCGTACTATGCTCACGGCTTTCTGTGCGGCTTCTTCTGCACTGGCGGCATCAATATAACTGATATGCTCTGATACGCTGTCAAAGAAATGGG
>CACXDY010000317.1 GCA_902766505.1 uncultured Prevotellaceae bacterium | reverse complement strand
GTTAAGGATATTGATTTTGATGTACTCCCCAACGCTTTCATTTTCAAGGCCAATAATGGCGATGGCAAAGGCTCAAATCTGATAGTGACCGATAAAAGCAAGCTTGATTGTGAAACAGTGCGAAGGACTCTTGACGGTTGGCTGCACAAAAAGCATATTGGTGCTCTCTCTGCAGAGCCGCAGTATAAGGGTATCGAGCCTCGTGTGATAGCCGAGGCATTATTGCCTATCGAGGAAGGACAAAAATCTTTGGTTGACTATAAGATTTGGTGCTTCAACGGGAAGGCCCACTACATTTGGGCTACAGCCAATCGAGACAACGACAGTACAGAGGTGATGACATACGATCGGGAGTGGACCCCGATGCCAGAAGTATGCGTTTTTGACAATAGATATCGAGAAGGAAAGCTTATGCCAAAACCTAAGAATCTCGATGACATGTTGCAGGTTGCTGAGAAACTAACCGAAGGATTTCCTTGCGTGAGACTTGATCTTTACAATGTCAGTGGCCATATCTATTTCGGCGAAATGACCTTCACTTCGTTTAGCGGTATGATGAATTTCTATACGCCGGAGTTCCTTGCAAAGTGTGGAGACCTGGTAGACTTGAGTACAGTAAAGAAATTAAAGTAATAATGATATCAATAATTACACCAACGTTTAATTCTGCCAATTTCATAGCTGAAACCATTGAGTCTATCCAAAATCAGACCTATGAAGACTGGGAACTTTTGATCACTGATGATTGTTCAACCGACAACACCGTTGAAATTGTAAAGAGTTTTGCAGTTGCAGATCCGAGAATCAAACTGTTTTGCCTAGAAAAAAATGGTGGCGGAGGTGTGGCAAGGAACAATTCAATTGAACATGCACAAGGTAGATACATTGCTTTCTGCGACAGTGACGACCGCTGGCTGCCTGACAAGCTGGAAACACAACTGGTCTTTATGGAAAAAACGGGAGCGGCCTTCACATATGCTTCCTATCTTCTTTGTGATGAGGATGGGAACGACTGCGGTATTACCGTATGCAGAAAAAAAATCAGTTACCGAAAGATACTAATGGATAACTACATCGGCTGCCTCACCGCCATGTATGACACGGAGAAAGTGGACAAAGTCTATATGCCCTTAATACGGAAGCGCCAGGACTGGGGTCTATGGATTAAAATCATAAAGAAATGTGGTAAGGCATACGGAATTAAGAAACCGCTTGGCATATATAGGATACGTGAAAATTCTGTCTCTAGCAACAAGTTGATATTGATAAAGTATCATGCGATGCTTTATAAGGAAATGTTGCATATGCCTTTGTTCTGTGGTTATTTTATGTATGTGTTTGTAAATCTTCCTTCGTATGTCTTCAAACAACTTCGGAGTAAGATTGTCAATATGTAATCATTGTCTATGAAATCGTTACTATTTACTGGAGGTACGGGCTTTCTTGGAAAAAATGTAATGCCGTTGTTATCCCAACAATATGAGGTGACAACTTGTGGTATCGCGTTGGAAGATATGTTGAAATCAAATTTGGCAAAGGAAGTGCCTGTGTTACCAAAATGTTTTGATATTGTGTTACATGCTTGTGGCAAGGCGCATGTCATTCCCAAGACGGAAGAAGAGAGACAGGAATTTTATGATGTGAATTATCAAGGAACAGTGAATCTTTGTGCCGCATTAGAGAAAACAGGCGCTCCTCAAGCATTGGTGTTTATCTCCACTGTGGCGGTATATGGATGTGAGTTTGGTGAATTGATTTCAGAAGAACATCCTTTGGAAGGAGATACTCCATATGCTAAGAGCAAAATCATGGCAGAGGAATACCTTACGACATGGTGCAAAGAACATGGTGTTGTCTTTAGCGTTTTACGACCATCTTTGCTAGCTGGACGTACTGCACCGGGAAATCTGGGTTCAATGGTGGAAGGCATTAAAAAGGGATTCTATTTCAATATCGCCGGAGGCAAGGTGCAGAAGAGCGTCCTAATGGCTGAGGATATCGCCTATTTGTTGCCATTGTTGGAAAAGAAAGGCGGCGTATACAACGTGTGCGACACTTACCAGCCTACCTTCGGTGAATTGTCTGCTTCGGTGGCTAAGCAACTTGGAAAACAAAAACCCATCAGCATACCCTATTGGATGGCTTGGTGTATGGCTAAGGTCGGTAATGTGTTGGGCTCAAATGCGCCTATCAATTCATACAAACTAGAAAAAATGACAAAGTCATTGACATTCAGTAATGCAAAAGCACGTCGTGAACTAGGCTGGGAACCGCTGGATGTTTTGACGAATTATAGAATATGACACAATTGTGGGTTTACTTCATCATTGCGGCATTGCTTGTTGCCGCTGAGTTGGTATATTTCAAGGTCGCCGACCACTTCAACATCATCGACAAGCCTAACCAACGATCGTCGCATTCCAGAGTTACCTTGCTCGGGGGCGGCATCATTTTTCTTTTCGGTGCTTGGTTGTGGGCGGCCTTCTTTGGCATGCAGTATCCTTGGTTCATGGCGGGTTTGACACTCATTGCTCTTGTTAGCTTTATTGACGATGTGCATTCTGTGTCCAATAAGGTTCGATTGTTGGTGCAGTTTTTGGCCATGTTCCTCATGTTCCATGAGTTGGGGATCCTGCAATGGAATATGTGGTGGATGGTACTTATCGCATGGGTTGTCTGCGTAGGTATTACCAATGCCTACAACTTCATGGATGGTATCAACGGTATTACGGGAGCCTATTCCTTGTCGGTCTTGTTGCCTTTAATCTATGTCAACGCCAAGACGCCTTTCGTTGACATGCCATTGCTAGTTGTTACAACTATGGCTG
>CACXDY010000316.1 GCA_902766505.1 uncultured Prevotellaceae bacterium | reverse complement strand
GGCAACTATGCCAAGGCCGTGGTGAAGTGGCTCGACTGGCAGTTGAAGGGTCAGGTGGGACAATCCGCTCTTTTCCTTGATGATGAATATCTGAAAATGAAATTCCCCGAATGGCAGGGCGTACGTAAGAATTTCTAACAGGTATAAAGACTCGCTTTTCTCAGCGTGCCGGCATCTTATAACTGACATTTGATGGGTTGAGGCGTATCACGATGAAAACCTATCTGGAAATAAAAGTTCCCATCAAATATGATGACCCTTGGTTTGAAGAACTGAGGAATCTTTTTGTAGGCATTCCCGTAAGGTGGCAGAAGGGGTTTTACCATATTACGATGGTGTTTGTCAATGATACACCAAAGGGTGTCGACCTCCGTCCAATGTTGGAGAAACATCTGGCTACAGCGCCTGCCCCGGAAATTACTTTTGACCGATTGGATGCTTTCTCGATTAAACTAGGAAGGTTCCTCATTCATCTGGCCACGACCCATATTCCAGAGAGTTTTCTTGCATTGACACAGGCAATCCGTTTGGATATGAAAAACCTTGGCTGTGTGATTCATTCCGACTTCATGCTGCACGTCACTTTGGGGAGGGTCAATTCATTTGATGTGGAGTTGTCTGACCTTAAAGACATTATAGATAGGATCTTACCGCCCTCTTGCACACTGACTTTGACTGATTTGGAGTACAGGGTGCTAAGAGGGCGCACTATCTATGTAAAGTGTCTTGAAAGCCTTTAGAATAATATAGATTTTTGATATTTTTATTGATGGATGATGAATACCGACTCACAGGGTTGCAGTGACAGGGAGAAGGTTCCATCTGCCTGTGGCTTGACCGAGTGACGACGGCCTGTCATGTTGTACCACACTTGATTCTTTTTAGGGTGGGCTTGCAGTAGGAAATTGACGTGGGTAACGGTGTCTTCTACGTTGGCCAGGTAGTAAATTTCATCTTTGGTAGTTCTGCGGTGGGTATGGACAACGGAAGACCCTCCGTTTGTCAATTGCAATGGGCGAATGATGTTCTCTCCAGAGCGTAGAACGGTGACGCCTTCTGCTCGTAGACTGTCTATCAATTGTTGGGTGTTACTGCTGACGTGTGCTTTATCGGCAATAATCAGTGCCCCGTAGGTCACACCGTCTGGAGTGGTGATTTGGCCATTATTGGCTTTAAGCCTATTTTTAAGGGCATCGCCCGTGCATACGTCCCAGTCCAGATGGTCGATGCCTTCGGGCAGACGGTTGGCGATGGTCTTGATAGGTACGTCGTCGCCAAGGAAAATCAGTACGTCGGGCGCTGGTTTTCCCTGACGGAGCATCACCATCGAACGGGCAGCCTGCTGCCATACGGGTTTCATCTCTCGCCACAGAGGATTGCTCCGGTTGATGGCATATTCACGCCCTGCTTTGTAGGGCTGACTGATTTGGACTTGGGGAATGTGAGGAGTGGCACAGACTACAAATTCCTGGGCTCCCATCGAAAAGGCGATGTTGGCTACACGATGCAGGTGTTGGGGCGTGTCATTGTATTCGCAGTCGGTCATGGCTTCTGTCGAGGCTATCGGTTTGCCATACAAATGGGCCGCACTTGAACAGTCCTTCACGTCATAGGCTCCCTGTTGTTGGTAGGTCCAAAACTCCCCTTGTGGCTTGTCTACGACTTGTTTCACGCTGATGGCATCGCCTGTGATGCAGAGCGCATTGCCGATGGCTTGAGCTGTAAAAGTGAGTCCTTGTCGGGTGGCGAGACGTTGGAAAGTGCCGAAATATTTTTCTTGGATGAGCGCAGCGATCGTCTGGCGGTAGTCATAGAGCACTTGTTCTGTTTTCTCTTTTGATTCTACGATGTAGCCTGCCAGCACGGGCAGATAGGGTGTTAGATCGTAGCCTTGGTGCAGTTGAAACTCTTCCAACATCCGAGGTGTCCAGTTTTGCGAACCTCCTTCGTGGGAGTCCATGGTGATGCCGGCAACGCTCCCGGATGGTAAAGAATCGAGTATCACTTGGATGTAACTGTTCCAGTGCAGATTGGCTGCTTCTTCCGACAGTTTGTCGCACTCATAGCCGATGAGGTTCTGTCGGCCATGCTTTGATTTCGCCCCAGTGATGACGGCCGCTAAGCGCAGGATGCGCCATTTTCTGCATTCGCTGTCGTCAGGAAGAATGGAGAGCGGGTCACTTGTTTGTGCTTCTGATGGTTTCAGACAAACAACACACGTATTGGGGGCAATGATTTCCTCTTCTCCGTATGATGGGGTGGCGTCTTCCTCGGCGAAGTCGCTCTGAAGGGCTGCACGCTCTTCCCATCGGTCAAGCAGGGCCTCGCTGCCCACATGCCATTCCTTCAGCCGTGTCTCACCCGTATAATTGATACGCCAGAATCGACCCTCTGTGGCAGGAAAGGCATTTGTGCGGATAAAATAGCCGCCCTGGCTGCGATACATGGGTTGCAGCTTTACTACATCGTGCCAGACAATGCTGTCATCACTTACCTGAAGTGTGCCAATGTCGGGTAGGGGAGTGAAACCATAGCCGGAGAATTCATCAGACTTTGCAGCAAGAGGACCTTGCATGGCACCGTTGCGCCCCTTTCCCTGTGCGTTGTAGGTGGCTGTGATATGGCGCTTCTTTGCATCATCGTGGCAAGGCATGGCAATGAGGGCGATATCCTTAATGTATCTGTCTCGGCCTTGAATGGTGAGGTCGCCTGTCTTCATCCATTGGCCGTTTTCCCCTTTTTCCAAGATTAGCTCGGCTGCAGCCACCCGCTGCATGGCATGTTCGGCATCTATCCACCGACCGCCGGCACAATATCCGTTGGAGATGTTAAGTTCGAACGTCAGACCGCAACGTCTGGCTTCGGATGCCGCAAACCGCAGATGATGCCACCATTCAGGACTGAATGCGTCTTCTGCTCCCTGTGCCGATGCATCGGCTGCGTGCTGCTGGTCGTAATAGACCACTCCTCCGAACCCGGCCTCCTTGAGCGCCTCGACATCAGCCGTGATACCCTCATCGGTGGTGTGCTCGTAACCAAAAAACCACCAGGTTTTCATGAGGTAATCCGAGGTGGGATGACGCCACAAACGCTGAATCTGCCCGTTGATGGGGCAGTCTTGCTTCTGTGCGCTGAGGGTGGTCAGCATGGCCATGGAGAAAAAGAGCAGACAGACTATCCGACGCTTCATTCCTTTAGCTCTGTTTGATTATTTTCCCTTGTTGGTGGCTTTTGTTTCGGTGGGGGATGTTGTCTTGATTTCAGTAGCTTTATAGCCGAACTTGCCGAAACTTTGAATGATTTTCTCCGAACTGGTTTTGTCTGCATCATAAGTGATGACAACGCGCTGTTCATCGATGTTGCACTCTATCTGCTTTACTCCTTTCTCAAAACGAAGGTTGCCCTTGATCTTGTTCTCGCAGCCCGAGCACTGCATCTGTGGTTGGGTGGTGACGACAACGGTCTTGATGTCCTTGGCCAGGCCAACGATGGCGGTCAGCATCATGGCACTCAGTATCAATACTTTTTTCATAATCGTTTTATATTTCTCTGTTTTTTTTTTTTGTTTTCCGAAATTGATGCGGATGCCGGCATAGAACATGGCTCCATGAACAGGTCCCCACACCATGGTGGAATCGAAGGTGTCGCTCCATGGGTCGGCGGCATTGATGATGGTCTGCTTTTGGCGGAATCCTGTCAGGTTCTCACCACCAATATAGATGGAGAAATGACGGAACCAGCGGGTCACCTGTGCCGACACTTGTTCGTAGGCTTGGAAACGCTCGCCCCATAGTCCATTGACGGGAGTCGGCATCCGTCCTCCACCATTCAACTGCAACGTGGCATCCACCTGCCAGAGTCCCAAGGGTGTCTTGTAACTGGCCGTCAGAAGACCTTTATACCGACAAGTCAACGGCTTTTCCTTCAGCTGTCCACCATAGGTGCTCTTCACGTCATTCCAACGCCAGGCGGCTGTCAGTTCCAATCCCTTAATGACAGGATAGGTGGCATCCACCTGCACGGTGTTGGAGTAGGATTTGCCATCAAGGTTGGAGATGTGTATCTGTGAGGGGTCGCTGTCGTAGTCGATGACTGCCTGCTGGACGAAATGGGTGTGATAATATTCCGCATTCAGTTTGAGTGTTCTACCAAACAAGGGTATGACAAACGAACTGCTGAGGCCATAGTTCCACGCGCGTTCCTGCTCTAAATCATCGATGACCAGCGTGCGGCCACTGGCAAGCAGATAGTTGTTCTCTGCCAATGCATGTACAGTGCGGTAGCCCTTGCCTGCGGAAAGACGGAAGCTGACTACCTCGTTGGGTGCCAGCTTCAGATGGAACCGTGGAGTGACAAAGGTGCCGAAACGGCTGCTGTGGTCGGCTCTCACACCTGCCATTGCTATCACCTTGTCGTTCAGGTTATAGGTGTACTGGACATAGGCGCCGGGAGTGGTCTCCTTGTCCTCCTTTGTCAGATAATCGTAGTTCAGTGAGAGTCCTGCTGAGAGGTTGTGTCGTTCTGTGAAATTCGTCTCAAATAAAAGTTGAGCGTAAGCATTCTTTTGGTTTACATCATATTGTTTCTCCCCATAGTTGGCATCCAGCATGTGCATCGAGGCATTGCCCATCAAGGCAATGTTCGTGCCATGTTCGGCATCGAGGATGAAGGCATGCTTCATATAGCCTTCGTAACGGTCGGTCTCAATGCCGATTTGATAGAGATGGTGGGCGTCGGGTGAGGTATGATGATTTTGACCGCCCTCGCGCTTCTCCTTTACCAAACTGATACCGCCGTGAAACATGTAGTACTCACCTTTCCACTTCCAGCGGTTTTGCAAGTTCCACTGGCGTACGTTGGGTTGGTCGAGAAATCCGTCATTGTTGATATCATGATGGCCTATATCGTCCTGATAGTGCGCCAGCACTTCGGTGCTCAGTTTATCGTCCAAATGGACGTTGGCGTCGGCATTGGTCTCCAACCGTCCTAATGACCCGCCATAGAGGTTCACCGTTACCCCCTCGTCATCGTCAGGTTTCAGATATTCTACATCAATTTGTCCTGTGATGCTTTCATAACCATTGCGCACGGATGAGGCGCCCTTCGACACCTGGATGCTATACATCCATCCATGGCCCTGGTACATAGTCTAATGAATATGGGATGGCCGCCCCACGGAAGTTGGGCAGGTTTTCCGTGAGCATCTGTACATAGGTGCCGCTCAGTCCCAAAAGTTTGATTTGTTTGGCTCCTGTGGCAGCATCGCTGTAGTTCACGTCGACCGATGGGTTGGTCGTGAAACTCTCTCCCAAGTTGCAGCAGGCAGCCTTGAACAGTTCTTCCCGGTTAATCGTGATACCATTCACAGCTCCTCTCATCCGACGGGTACCAGCACGACGTGATGTGATGGTCACATTTTGAATGTTGTGCGTCTTCAATGTGTCCACCTGCAACGAGTCGTCATCCTGCCCGAATGCCGACATCGTCAACGTCATGGCGATACTTGTCAGTAGATATTTCATTCATTCGCAAAGGTAAAGATTTATGCTCTATTACATCGTAAGATGGTGAAACACTTAAATTAGTTTAACTAAAACCGCCACTTATAGACGTATTGATGAATGAGTTAGATCTCTTCTTAATCTTCTTTCACGATGGGGTAGAGTTCGATGAATTCACCTTGATGGTTCTGACCGTCATCAATGAGTTCGGCAAATTTCTTGCCAACGGTTTCGATGTCGTGGAAACCGGGAAGGGCCATGTTGCCATTCAAGTCGGTCGTCGTGGGACCGGGGTGAACAGAGAAGATTTCCACAGGCGTTTCTTGCTGTTCAAACTCGATAGCCATTACACCCATCATGGCATTCTGTGCGGCTTTGCTGGTCACATAAGCTAACGGATGCCAATAGGGGCTGATTTCTGAGGGAACGGTGATGTTGGCGATGCGGCCTTTGTTTTGGGCAATCAGGGGCAGCAGGGCCTTGGTAAGGGCAAAGGTACCGATGAAATTGACGTCAAGGGTCTCGCGGATGACACTGATTTCTGTGCGCCCACTGTCTACGCTCATGTCGCCGGGAATGCCGGCATTATTTACGAGTAGGCTCAGTCTGGGAAATCGTTCTCCAATCTCTTTGGCGGCTCTTTCGATGCTTTCGACATCTTTTAGTTCGATATTCACCCAACCAAGCACATTGATTCCTTCAGCTTTCAATTCGCTGATGGCTTTTTCTGCACGCTGTTCGTCACGTGCACCGATGATGACGTTCCAGCCACGGATACCAAGATGCTTGGCTATACCAAAACCGATGCCTTTATTGGCACCTGTCACTAAAACTGTTTTTTCTTTCATTTTCTGCTTAATTAATAAACGAACATCTCTGCTATATATATTCCCACTTCTTTGCAGCTATGATTCAAAAGGAATCTAATTGAATGCTGTCAAGAAT
>CACXDY010000315.1 GCA_902766505.1 uncultured Prevotellaceae bacterium | reverse complement strand
CCACCAAGATTGGCATCATCGAGAACCTTCTCGGCAAGGTAGACAACCTGATTCTTTGCGGTGGCATGACCTACACCTTCGCCAAGGCTCTTGGTGGTGAAATCGGCAACTCCATCTGCGAGAACGACAAACTTGACGTTGCCCTTGACGTCATCAAGAAAGCAAAGGAAAATGGTGTGAACCTCGTACTGGGCACCGATTGCATTGCTGCAGACAAATTCGACAACGACGCCAACACTCAGGTATGCCCTGCCAATGACATCCCCGAAGGTTGGGAAGGCCTTGACGCCGGTCCCGAGACACGTGAGTTGTTCGCTGCTGCCATCAAGGATGCCAAGACCATTCTGTGGAACGGTCCTGCCGGCGTATTCGAGTTCGACAACTTCATCGGTGGCTCAAAAGCTATCGCTGATGCCATCGCTGAAGCCACAGCAAATGGTGCTTTCTCACTGATTGGTGGTGGTGACTCCGTTGCCTGCATCAATAAGTTCGGTATGGCCGACCAGGTCAGCTACATCTCCACTGGTGGTGGTGCTCTTCTCGAAGCAATCGAGGGTAAAGTACTCCCAGGTGTAGCCGCTATTGAAGCATAATTATTCAGCTATCACACATAAAAAAGGCGATTCTCTGTGAATCGCCTTTTTTATATTAGTTAAGGATGTAAATATTATTTAAAGAATCTCTTATAGAGTCCCTCAAATCCTGCACAGTGGCGTGCTTCATCCTTCGCCATTTCATGAACAGTGTCGTGAGTAGCATCCATATTGGCTTTCTTGGCATTCCGTGCAATGCGGAACTTATCCTCGCATGCACCACGCTCAGCAGCGATACGAGCTTCCAGATTGCTCTTGGTGTCTCCGAGAACATCGCCCAGAAGCTCAGCAAACTTAGCAGCATGCTCAGCCTCCTCGAAAGCATATCTCTTGAAAGCCTCAGCCACCTCAGGATATCCTTCTCTGTCAGCCTGACGACTCATGGCAAGATACATACCCACCTCGCCACACTCACCATTGAAGTGATTGAGCAAGTCCTTAATCATTTCTTCATCAGCTCCCTCCTTGCGTGCAGCTCCGAGTTCGTGAACAGTAGCAAAAGCTTGGTTTTCTCCCTCGACAACCTCTTTGAACTTTGAAGCAGGAGCCTTACAAATCGGACATCTCTCTGGAGCTTCGATACCCTCATGGATATAACCACAAACGGTGCAAATAAACTTTTTCTTCATAATGATAATAATGTATAGGTGAAATGAAATAGATTTAACATCAACTTTTGCAAAGATAGATAATTAAAAAGTAACGCCCAAACGTTTCAGTTGTTTTTTTTTGCCACGTGAACAAACTTAAGACAAATCCATATTAAAAAAAGGACACCTTTTATTAATATTATATTCAGATTATTTTGTAATTTTGCATCCGAAATGTAAGCAAGCGGCTAAAACTACATAAATATACATTTTTAAGTTATGAAAAAGAAACTTTCCAAGGTATTGGTATTAGGAAGTGGTGCATTAAAGATTGGTCAAGCTGGAGAGTTTGACTATTCAGGCTCTCAAGCATTAAAAGCACTCCGTGAGGAAGGAATCTCCAGTGTGCTTGTCAATCCCAACATCGCCACCATTCAAACCAGTGAGGGAATAGCCGACAAGGTTTACTTCCTTCCAGTGACTCCCTACTTTGTCACTGAGATTATCAAGAAGGAGCGCCCTGACGGTATTCTTTTAGCCTTTGGTGGTCAGACAGCCCTCAACTGCGGCACAGAATTGTATCAAACAGGTGTATTAGCTAAGTATGGCGTAAACGTGTTGGGTACGAGTGTTGAAGCGATTATGGACACAGAAGACCGCGACCGATTTGTGCGCAAACTTGATGAAGTGGGTTTGAAGACTCCGGTGAGCCATGCCGTGGAAAACATGGACGATGCCGTCAAAGCAGCTCAAGAGATAGGTTATCCTATCATGATTCGTTCCGCTTACGCCTTAGGCGGTCTTGGTTCAGGTCTCTGCAATGATGAGACGGGCTTTAGGGAATTGGCCGAGAGTGCCTTCACCTTCGCTCCTCAGATATTGGTAGAAGAAAGTCTGAAAGGATGGAAAGAGATTGAGTTTGAGGTTATCCGCGATGCCAACGACCGTTGTTTCACAGTGGCATCAATGGAAAATTTTGACCCGCTTGGCATTCACACAGGCGAATCCATCGTGGTAGCTCCCACTTGCTCTCTGACAGAAGAACAAGTAAGCATGCTTCAGGAATTGTCCATCAAGTGTGTGAAACATTTAGGAATTGTTGGCGAATGCAACATTCAGTTTGCTTTCAATGCCACGACCAACGACTATCGCATCATTGAAATCAATGCCCGTCTATCCCGTTCTTCCGCTCTTGCTTCCAAAGCTACAGGCTATCCCCTTGCCTTTGTTGCCGCCAAGATAGCATTAGGCTATACTTTGGACCAGATAGGCGAAATGGGAACGCCCAATTCAGCCTATGTAGCTCCCAGTCTTGACTATATGATATGCAAGATTCCGCGCTGGGATTTGACGAAATTTGCTGGAGTAAGCCGCCAAATCGGTTCCTCCATGAAATCCGTTGGTGAGATAATGAGTATCGGCCGCACTTTCGAGGAGATGGTACAGAAAGGTCTCCGTATGATAGGCCAGGGAATGCACGGATTCGTGGGAAATGACCATACCCGCTTCGACAATCTTGATGATTCCCTTTCCAACCCCACCGACCTTCGTATTTTCGCCATTGCCCAGGCCTTAGAGGAAGGCTACAGCATCGAGCGAATCGAAGAGTTGACCAAAATCGACAAATGGTTTATCAAGCGTCTGAAGAACATTGTTGACTTGAAGGTAAAACTCCAGAGCTATGACAAGTTGGAAGACCTCAGCGATGAATTCCTTCAGGAAGTGAAGGCAGCAGGATTCAGCGATTTCCAGATTGCACGTTTTGTGTTGAAGCCCAAGAGCGGCAATATGGAAAAAGAGAACCTTGCCGTCAGAAAATACCGCCAAAGCCGCGGCATTCTTCCCGCAGTGAAACGTATCAACACGGTTGCCAGCGAGCATCCCGAACTGACCAATTACCTGTATTTCACATACAACACACCACCAGTCCACGATATCCCCTACTACAAGAATGAGAAATCAGTTGTTGTCATGGGTAGTGGAGCCTACCGCATTGGTTCCAGTGTGGAGTTTGACTGGTGTTCTGTGAATGCCATCAATACGGCACGCCGTCTGGGCTACAAGTCCATCATGATTAACTACAATCCCGAGACAGTATCCACAGACTATGATATGTGCGACCGTT
>CACXDY010000314.1 GCA_902766505.1 uncultured Prevotellaceae bacterium | reverse complement strand
TAGTAGAATCAAGGAGAGCACACACATCAGTGCCAACCGCCACCACCGGGGCCTCCTCCACCGCCACCAGGACCATGTCCCCCACCGGCACCTGTATAAGTAGAAAGACTGACGGAAGAGCCGTTGCTGACAGAAGCATTGGTATAGCCGACGCCATCAAAGATAACCGTTCCACTGTTGACAGTGACGTTGCTTTTCAACGAGGGTTGAGAGGCCCCCGACACCACAAGTGTCGAGCCTCCATTGGAGGGAGTCAGGAAAGCAAAAGTATCGTCGCCTATTGTCAAGGCATACCAGGAGTTTTTGCTCCAAGAGTTGGTGGAATAGCATGATTGGGTGAGACTGGAACCAGACTCCAGTCCTCCAATGGCAACGATGGTACCACCCGTAACATAGAGTTTTTTCTGCTGTTCGCTATTGGCATCAATAGCCACCTCAGGAGATGAGGCACCGATGGCGTAGACCAGTCCCCCCTTGACATAACAGTTTCCATTGGCATCCAAGCCGTCATTGCCTGTTGAACGCGCATAGACGCATCCCCCTTCGATGGTCAGATTGCCAGAACTGTTTGAAGTATTATATGAGGAATTAATGGCGTCATCAGAAGCATTGACAGTCACCTGTCCTCCCGTGATATCGATAGACGTTTTACTTTCTATCCCCTCGCCGCCAGCGCCTGAGGTATTGACGCTGACAACGGCATTACCGCCAATAGAGACGGCACCATCAATCTTGATACCCTTAGGTGATGACTTATAGTTGCTGCCATAACGGTCGAGTTGCTGCGAGGATGAAACCGTAGAAATGGTACCATTTGATGATGCGACAACAGCATTGCCCGATGTCTTGACTGTCATTGTGCCCCCTGTGGCAGTAAAAGTGCCATCGGCATTGATACCCTTGCCGCCTGCCCCTGTACTGGTCAGGGTCAGCGTACCACCACCGACGGTGATATTGCCATCAGTACTTATGCAGTCAGAGGCTTTGGTCTTTGCATCATTACTGTCCCAAACACCACCGCCCGTCGTCATAACCGTGATGTCTCCGCCAGTGATATTGAAGTTGCCTGCGCTCTTAATTCCCTTGGCTGCCGCTTTTGTGACGGTGATATTGATAGAGCCGTCCTCGATATAGATATTGCCACTGTCCTCATCCTCATGGCCCGTGGTCTCGCCTGTTGACGTATCACCATCCAAATCACACTGGATGCCGTCGTCACCTATACCGTTGATGTTTACGAATCCGCTCTCCATCAAGAAATATTCGGAACAACTGATGCCGTCGACGACAGCAGAGGTGACATTGATGGTAGCATTTTTCAGAGTCAAATACTCACCAGTCTTGATAGCATGTTTAACGTTGCCAACTACGTTCAGCGTGCCCTTTTGTAAGAACTCTGCATGTCCTTTCACATAGAGGCAGCCTTTCTGTGAGCCTCCAGAGGCATCGCTGAGCGTGTTGGTTGTTCCTGTAGCAACCTTTACCTTAATGCGTTTCCCGTTTTGAACATGTATAGCAGCGCCACTGAACACAGGTGTAGTGTTGGTCAGCGACAGTCCATTCAGTTCTATCGTAGTCTTGTAGGACCCATACAAGTAGAATTCGCCATCGGAAGAATTTCCGGAGAGGGAATAAGTGATTTCCTCATTCAAGTCATCACTTTGAGAGATGGAGACATGTGCTCCGTTGACAGTAGGGGTCAAGTACTGTGCCACATTGCCCGCCACGGTGACAGAGGCTTCATTATTATTATAAACCACACTGACAGTATTGTCGGTGACGCTCGTTTCATCAATGGTCATCACTTCGACATCACTAAGAAGGAATGTTTTACCCATGACAGTCAATGTCGTGCCGTCAGCATAAGTCATCTCTTCAGTCTGAGTGGCGGGGAACAAATAAGTGACATTACCCTCCTTCACGTTCAGTGTCTGTCCTATGGCAAGTGTAGTCATAAGGAGCGCAAAGAATAGTGAATATATCTTTTTCATTTCACTACAATTTTACAGGTCTTGTTTTTGGTTTTGATGATATAGACGCCTTTCCGTATCTGCTGTTTAGGAATCCTATGTCCCTGCAGGTCATAAATCTCGGTAGCCTCGTCGAACGAAACAGTACTCATCTCCTCAATACCCGTAGTTTCATCAGTTGTTGAGAAATACATTTTGCTGAGGTTTGAGAGTACAAACGTCTGTGAACCGGCAGTCAACACATTTCCGTTGAAAATCAGCGTCAGTGACGAAGTTGCCACAGAAGTTTTAGACCCGTCTGTCATCTCAAAAGTCAAATATGGAAAACCGTCCCCTCCATTTTCTGCCAATGGATGGGATTTGGCTGGTACCGACATGACACCTGCTAAGAGCATGAACAAAAAAGCATTTTTCCTCATCTTTCTTTGATGCAATTGTTTTAGCGCTGCAAAATTAAATAAGAGAGAGAGAACAACCATATTTATTCAACCAATTCACCGATTCATTCAGCCAAAAGGAAGGAATCCAACCCTTTCCGGCAATCTTGTCATCATTCAGAATTACTCGCTATAATTATGGTCTACAACGACCACAATTTGCGATTCGGGAGCCAGCGGCTCAATTTCACTCGTCAACTGACCGACGAGTGCATTGTCATCATGAACAGAAATGTCGGGAACGACATCAACGGAGAGCATGTTGTCTTTCTCAGAATAATAGAAGCCATGAACCTGAACAATTTCCTTGTGAGCGGCCAATGTCTTCATCACCTTCGATTGCAGTTCCGAACGTCGGTTATCACCTGTGGAGATGGCATATACGCCAACGGTCATGACAATGCCGTGCTTCATAAACATCTGCGTGGAAATCTTGCGTGTAAGACCATGGATGTCATAGGCCGTCATCGTATCCTTTACATTAATGTGCAGCGAACCGATCTTCACATCAGGCCCATAATTGTGCAATATGATGTCGAACACGCCATGAACGCCCTCAAATTCCATAACCTCCTTTTTTATTTGGTTGGTCAGTTCGGCCGAGATGCTTTTGCCCAACAGTTCGTTGACGGGCGAAGCCAGCATCTCAACACCCGCCTTGATGATGACGATGGAAATCAAAGCGCCAAGAATACCATCGAGTGAGAAGTTCCACAGCAGCATGACACCAGCAGAGACAAGCGTCGCCAGAGTGATGGCAGCATCGAACAGGGCATCCGAACCAGAGGCAATCAAGGCGTCACTCTTCAACTGCACTCCCTTGCGCTTGACATACTGACCAAGAATGAGTTTGACCACAATGGCCACCACGATGACAATGAGTGTCACTGTGGTATATGTAGGTTGCGTCGGATTGAAGATTTTCTTGACAGACTCGATGAGCGAGGTAATACCCGCCGACAATACAATGACTGCAATGATGATGGCACTGAAATACTCAATGCGCCCAAAACCGAAAGGATGCTTCCTGTCAGCCGGCCGTTGCGAGAGTTTTGTTCCCACGATGGTAATGACACTTGACAACGCATCGCTCAAGTTATTGACGGCATCCATCACGATGGCCACCGAACTGGCCAGGATGCCCACAAAGGCTTTGAATCCCGCCAAAAGCACATTGGCAGCAATCCCTATC